>NZ_JASGFD010000012.1:0-104251 GCF_047605705.1 Silvibacterium sp.
CGTTCCCACGTTCACGTGCGGCTTCGACCGGTCAAATTTTTCCTTCGCCATTTCCCTATTCCCTTCTCGAGCTTCCGTTATTCATTCGGGCCCGCCCCAGCCTTGTGTCTCCGGCCGGGCAGGCCCGCTATCTCTGAAATTTCTTTACTTGCCCTGGTTGCGGGCGATGATCTCTTCGGAGATCATGCGCGGCGCTTCTTCGTAGCGGGCAAACTGCATCGAGTACGAAGCGCGGCCCTGCGTCGACGAGCGGATATCGTTCACGTATCCGAACATCTCCTTGAGCGGCACGATCGCCTTGATAACCTGCGAACCGCCGACATGCTCCATGCCTTCGATACGGCCACGGCGGGAGTTGATGTCGCCGATGATGGTGCCCATGTGTTCTTCGGGCACGGTCACTTCGACCGCCATCACAGGCTCGAGCAGAACCGGGCTGGCCTTCTTCGCGGCTTCCTTGAACGCCATCGAACCGGCGATCTTGAAGGCCATTTCGTTCGAGTCGACGTCATGGTAGCTGCCGTCGAAGAGGGTCGCCTTGAAGTCGACCAGCTCATAGCCGGCGAGAACGCCGTTCAGAAGAGCTTCGCGGATACCCTGCTCGGTCGGCTTGATGTATTCCTTCGGAACCACGCCGCCCTTGATCGCGTCGATGAACTCGAAGCCCTTGCCAGGCTCGTTCGGCTCGAGGCGGATCTTGACGTGACCGTAGTTACCCGAACCACCGGTCTGACGAATGAACTTGCCTTCGGCTTCCGAGGTCTTGCGGATCGTCTCGCGGAAGGCCACGCGGGGTTCGCCCACGTTTGCCTCGACCTTGTGCTCGCGCTTCATGCGGTCGACAAGGATTTCGAGGTGCAGTTCGCCCATACCGCTGATGATGGTCTGGCCGGACTCCTGGTCGGTGCGCACCTTAAAGGTAGGATCCTCGTCGGAGAGCTTCGACAGGGCCATGCCCATCTTTTCCTGATCGCCCTTGGTCTTCGGCTCGATGGCGACCGAGATAACCGGCTCAGGGAAGGTGATCGCCGAGAGCGCCACCGGATGCTGCGGATTGCAGAGCGTGTCGCCGGTCTTGATGTCCTTGAGGCCCACCACGGCGCAGATGTCGCCGGCCATGATCTCGGTGATGTCTTCACGCTTGTTGGCGTGCATCTTCACCAGGCGGCCGACGCGCTCCGTCTTGTTGGTGCGCGGATTCAGGATCGTGTCGCCGGTCTTAAGCACACCCGAGTACACGCGGATGAAGCTCAGCTTGCCGAACGGATCGTTGATCAGCTTGAACGCCAGGGCCGACATCGGAGCATCGTCCGAGGTCTCGCGGGTCAGAACCGTGGTCTCGTCCGAGGGGTCGATACCTTCGACCGCAGGCAGATCGAGCGGGCTCGGCAGGTAGTCGACAACCGCGTCGAGCAGCGTCTGGACACCCTTGTTCTTGAAGGCCGTACCGCACATGACCGGGAAGACGTGCATGTTGATGGTCGCCTTGCGCAGAGCCTTCTTCAGCTCTTCGACCGTCGGGGTCTCGCCCTCAAGGTACTTGTGCATCATGTCGTCGTCATTCTCGGCGACGGTCTCGATCAGCTGCATCCGGAAGGCTTCGGCCTTCTTGAGCAGGTCGGCAGGAATCTCTTCGACCGAGTATTCCGCGCCCATCGTTTCGTCATGCCACAGAATGGCGCGCATCTCGATCAGATCGATGACTCCGGCAAACTTGGCCTCGGCACCGATCGGGATCTGGATCGCCACCGTGCGCGCACCCAGGCGCTTGCGGATGGTATCGATCACGTGCTCAAAGTCCGCGCCGGCCTTGTCCATCTTGTTCACAAAGCAGATACGGGGAACCTTGTACTTATCACCCTGACGCCACACCGTCTCCGTCTGGGGCTGAACGCCCGACACCGAGTCGAACAGAGCGACAGCGCCGTCGAGAACGCGCAGCGAGCGCTCCACCTCGGCCGTGAAGTCCACGTGGCCCGGGGTGTCGATGATGTTGATACGGATGCCCTTCCAGTTACAGGTCGTAGCAGCGGAGGTGATGGTGATGCCACGCTCCTGCTCCTGCTCCATGTAATCCATGGTCGCCGTGCCTTCATGCACTTCGCCAATGCGGTGCGTGATGCCCGTATAGAAAAGGATGCGCTCGGTCGTCGTCGTCTTTCCGGCGTCGATATGCGCCATGATTCCGATATTCCGGCAACGAGTAAGAGGTACTTGGCGAGCCACGGTATTTCCAATCCCTTCGCGGGCCTTCCGGCCCGCTGTTAACTTTTACAGCCTGTACAGCTCAGTGCTTACCAGCGATAGTGAGCGAACGCCTTGTTGGCTTCGGCCATGCGATGAACGTCTTCCTTCTTCTTCATCGCAGCGCCACGGCCATTCGCCGCATCCAGCAGCTCAGCCGAGAGCTTATCGATCATGCCCTTTTCACCGCGGGCGCGGCCGTAGCCAACCAGCCAGCGGATCGCCAGCGAGGTGCGGCGCTCGGGATTCACCTCGATCGGCACCTGGTAGTTGGCGCCGCCGACGCGACGAGTCTTGACCTCGAGCAGCGGCTTGCAGTTTTCGACGGCCTTCTTGAAGAGCGTGAGCGCATCCGCGCCGCCCTTGGCTTCCAGGTTCGTCATCGCGGTATAGAAGATCGTCTGCGCGGTCGACTTCTTGCCGCCCCACATCATCGAGTTGACAAACTTCGTCACGAGCGTCGAGTTGTAAACCGGGTCGGCAGCGACCTCACGCTTGGCGATATGACCTTTTCTAGGCATAAATCTTCAATCTCTCTCTGAAACTAAACTTGTTTCGCTTGACCCGCCTGCCGATCACGACCAACGGGAGTGATCCGCCCGAACCGCGCCAGAGGCGCTATCGTTCGGGCGGTCAGCCCTACTTCTTCTTGCCGCCTGCGGCCGGAGCGCCAGCCTTGGCGCGCTTCGCACCATACTTCGAACGGCTCTGCGTACGCTTGACCACGCCGACCGAGTCGAGCGTGCCGCGGACGATGTGATAACGAACACCCGGCAGATCCTTCACACGGCCGCCGCGGATGAGCACAATCGAGTGCTCCTGCAGGTTGTGGCCCTCACCGGGGATGTACGACGTAACCTCGATGCCGTTCGTCAGGCGCACACGAGCGACCTTGCGCAGTGCCGAGTTCGGCTTCTTGGGGGTCTGCGTGTATACGCGCGTGCAGACTCCACGACGCTGCGGCGAACCCTGCAGCGCAGGCGATGCCGTCTTGTACCGCGGGGCCGTACGGCCCTTTCTTACCAGCTGACTGAATGTAGGCAATCCAGACTCCTTACAAATCCAAACCGATGTAGTACTTCCAAAACCAAATTCCAGACACCACCCAGCGGCCCGACCGGAACCCCCTGCCACGCAGGAGCTCTCGCACATCCGGTCCACGGGAGCCGCCAACTGCGCCCGCCTATCCCTATCCCAGCCTTCAATCCCTGACAAGAATCCCGACGGTGGCCGAGCGCAGCATTGAAGCCCCGCTATACTCTGCGGGCTTATCCAACTGGCCGACTCCGTTTCGCTGATTCCGGCCCCCATAGCCCGCCAAGGTGACGGGTGTCGAAGGCATCCATGCGATCCGTGCTGCGATCAACCCCTGCCCTACGTTCGTACCCCGGCAGGGGCTTCACAGAAATTCCGCGCCGGAGATCCACTTGCTGCCAGCGCTTCTGTGACGGTTACTACCTGAGCCACTCGCTGTCCGACAGTACATAGACGGAAAACGAGCACACTCGTGGAACCTTTTAAGAATAGCAACGGGAATACGGGTCGTCAATAAAATCGCGGGTTGGGGACAGAAAAAATCATCCTTTCCCACACTTTTTCCACGAAGCCTCGATAACTGCCCCGCCGCCGCACACAGATCCCCCTGTCGCCACCGCTATTCTGGCATCATTTCGACGCCTCAGCCACACACCTGGATCAGATCACGCGCCCTCACGCTGCATGTGGGCCACCGGCCGATAGGCATCCTCGGGGATTTCCGCCAGCGTGGAATGAGTCAGCCGCTCACCCAATCCATAGAACTGGCAGAAGCTCATCAGCAACGGCCTCCACTTATCGGGACTGACGTGATTCTCTCTCC
Source organism: Silvibacterium sp. (assembly GCF_047605705.1). Classification (NCBI taxonomy): domain Bacteria; kingdom Pseudomonadati; phylum Acidobacteriota; class Terriglobia; order Terriglobales; family Acidobacteriaceae; genus Silvibacterium; species Silvibacterium sp. The sequence continues at coordinate 4,103 of NZ_JASGFD010000012.1, forward strand.
CCTCCATGAGAATCGATGGGTCGATATGCGCCCGTATGATCCGCACTTCAAAGGCCAGCGCCGTGGTCGGCTTGTCGGGTCGAGTACCGAAGGGGTGAACCGCCTCAAGCACCGCTTCCAGTTGCACCGGGCACTCCACGACACGGGAAGGAGCTACAAGTTCCCCCGGCACCGCAGTGAGCCCAGCGACTGCGAACTTATTCTTTTCATGCCTGTACCCCATGGCTACCTTGTGAGGAGGAATCGGATCAGAGCCGGTCAACCGCGCCAGCCGGTTCACATGCTCCACCAGGCTTGCCGACGGCAGGTTCAGGACACATTCCTTTTCCCGCAACAGATTCTGTGCCGTATGCCCTTTCGCGCCGAGTCCCAGCATGCAATTCCAGCCTAGCCACCAAGCAGAAGACATGGGAGCCAGGTTTGCAGTGCCATCTTCGTTGCACGTGGAGAGAAGGATGACCGGAGTACCGAAATAGAGGATCGAGGGCTCGACTGAGATATGCATAGCGGAAGCATGGCTCGATGCAACCTAATGGCACACTCCGATTCCCGCCGTCGAACTCATTTCTAAAGAATGCTCTTACCCTCCCCAAACAGCGTTGGGCGCCTCGATGGCGCCCAACGCGTTCCTTACGATGAGGCTCAGAAGTAGTACTTCAATGCCAGCTGCAGGAAGCGAGGATCGGGAGAGTAATTGCCCAGGAAGGATGTCCCCGTAATCTGCCCACCGATATTCGAGGTGGTCGTATTCGAGGGCGTGCCCCAGGCCGGCGTATTGAAGAGGTTGTAGACATCCGCACGGAACTGCAGATACTGCTCGCGGAAGGTGGTGAAGTTCTTCGTGAGCGTCATATCCACACGCTGCCATCCCGGACCGGAGATCTGCGAGCGCGGACTTCCCAGATAGGGCAGGATATTCGCCGCTCCTGTGATCGGCGCTGTCACCGAGCTGGCCAGCGGTGGATCGGCAAAGGCGCAGGGGTTGTACCAGTTGGCAAGCGTGCGCACCTTGGCCGGGCAGGTGATCGTAGGATTGCTGGCCGGCGCAGTCCCGCCACCCTTGAATGGGTCGGAGATCAGGTAGGGATACGCCGAAGCACCATTCACAGTCGCCGTGTTCGATGACACGGTGAAGGGGAAGCCATCCTGCGTGCGGAAGAGCGCGGTTGCATCCCACCCGCCAGCGAACGTGTCCAGGACTCCGCGGTGGTTGAGATACTTCCGCCCCACGCCGAAAGGCAGTTCGTAGGTGCCGGAAAGGTTGAACTTCTCGCGCACGTCGAACGGCGAGTTGCCGTAGTCGATGCGCACACCGAAGACCGGATACATACGGTCGCCGCCGTCGTTGTTGCTCGGCAGCGGCTCGCGCGCATCGTCGAGACTGTGCGCCCACGTATAGGACGTGAGGAAGCTCAGGCCATTCGAGAAGCGGCGCTCGAGCTTGGCCTGCAGCGAGTTGTAATTGCCGATCGCCCCGAAGATCAGCATATGAATGTTGCCGTTGAATGTCGGATAGGGCTCGGTTTCGATGCCGCTGACGCCCGGCGGCTCAAGCGCCGTCCATCCATCCGGCCACACCACATCCGCCAGGTGGCGGGATTCCGCGCCCACGTAGCTCAGCGTGGCCGTGGTGTTATGCGTGACGCCATACTGCACGCTCAGGTTCTGGTTCATCGTGTAGCTGGTCTTCACATTGTGATCCCAGCCCGTCAGCGTGGGCGCCGTCAGCGACGAGGCTCCGGCGGCAGGTCCCGTCGCCAGCTTGATACCGTCATCCGGGCAGCTGGCAACCGTGCAGCTTGTGATGTACCACTCCTGCTCGACGTCATAGGGATAGTTCGCGCCGAGATTCACATAGTTGCCAAGGTTTTCCGCGCCGCCGTAATAGATACCGAAGCCGGAACGGAAGACAATCCGCTCGCTCGGCGCATAGGAGATGCCCACGCGCGGCGCGAAGTTCGTATGCTGCGGATTCACCAGCCCTCGATTGCCCGTATATCCGACTGTGATGTTGTCGGCTGCCAGCGCCGAGGTATAGCTCGAGCTGAGCGCGATGCCTTTCTGCGAGTTCGGGAAGATATACATACCTGAAGCGCCCGGCGCATTCGTCGCGCTTGTCGGATAAAACTCCGCCTGCGCGTCGTTTCTTTCCACCGGCACGGAGAAGAAGTCATAACGCAGGCCGAGACCCAGCGTCAGCTTCTGACTCACCTTCCAGTCATCCTGCAGATACGCAGCCCGATACCAGTGCCCATTATTCGTCGGCGTGGGATCGGAGGTGTAGGTGTAGCTCATCGCGTCAGCAAAGAAATCCGCCGGGCCGAAGCCCGAAGCCGTCGCGCTGCCGGAGAGCGCGGTCATCGTTCCGCCATAGTTGTACGCGCCCGTGCCGAAGGTCGGCTGATACACCGAGTAGCGGATGTTCTGAAACTCCACGCCGAACTTCAGCGAGTGATTGCCGAGAATGCGGGTAGCATCATCGATGATCTGGTAGACGTTCTGCCCTTCCGGGGAAGGCTGGAAGTTCGGGGGCCCGATCTCGTTGAACTCAGAGTCGTAAATCTGCACCAGACCACCGTTCCCCTTCGACGCTTCATAGGGAGCAAGTCCGCCTAAGCCGTACTGCGCATCCAGCCCGCCGTTGGTATAGCTCTGCTGATACCAGGAGAACAGCCCCCAGTTATAGGAGAAGCGTGCCTGGTTCACCAGATTGGGCGAGAAGACGTGATTCCAGCTGAAGACCGCGTTCTTGCCGTAGTTCTTGAAGTAGCCGTCGTTATCCGTTCCACCGCCGTCAAAGACCGGCCCGAGCGGAGCCGAAACATACCGGTCCTCATGCGACCAGCTCACGCGGCCGAAGACCTGATCCTTCGCGCTCAGGTTGTAATCCACGCGAATGTCGAACTGGTTGGTGTTATCCGTGGTCGACTGGCTGTAGGCGTAGTTGTTATAGGTCTGTCCAGCGGCTCCTGTATTTGGCGAAGGATAGGCCGCAAGAAAGATCTTCTCCGCAATCGGGCTGATCTCCGAAGCACACATCACGTTGGTCGCATTTCCGCAGGCGCTGCCGAGATAGTCCGTCCCGCTGGCGCCGCCATCGCTGTACGGCTCGTAGATATAGCGCGGCGTGGAAAGCCCGTTAAGGTTCGGCGTCAGCTCCTCGCTGAAGTTGCCCGGATCGCTGCGCATCAGCGAGGTAGGCACGCTGGTCAGAGCAGGCGAGTCTTCAATGATGCGATTGCCCTCATAGTCGCCGAAGGCGAAGAGCTTGTTTCGGACGATCGGTCCGCCGAAGGTAAACCCGAACTGGTTCTGGTGGTAAGGCTGCACACTGGTCGGCGTCGTCACGCCCGAAGCCCACTCGGTCGGCGAGGCCTGCCCCAGATCGTTATTGCGGATGTACTCCCACACGTCACCGTGAAACTGATTCGTGCCCGACTTGATGCTGGCATTCACGACCGCACCCGCCGAGTGCCCAAACTGCGCGCTCGAGTCCGAGGTCACGACGCTGAACTCCTGCAGCGCATCCGGCGGCGGCTTCACGTTATAGCTTGCGCCGTTGAGGAAGTCGATGGAGTTCGCATTGTTGTCCACGCCATCGAGGATGAAGTTGTTCTGTGTGGCGCGCTGCCCGTTGGCGATGAAGTCGCCGTTGCCCTGGCCGCGTGAGCCGTTCGAATTCGTCACACCGCTCGAAAGCTGTGCCAGAAAGACGTAATTGCGCTGATTGAGCGGAATGGCATTGATCTGTTGCTGCGTCATGTTCTGCCCTGTCGAGGCATCCTGCGTCTGCAGCAACGGCGTATCGTCGGCGTTGACCTGGATCGACTCTGTCGCCCGTCCGACCTTCAAATGGACGTTGGCCTGCAGACGCCCGCCCACCTGCACCTCGAGGCCGGTCTTGGTCTCGGTCGCAAACCCGGGCGCCGTGACTGTCACCGCATAGTGGCCCACCTTCAGCGGCTGGAAGACATAGACGCCGCTATCGTCAGTCGCCGCCTCCACGGTGAAATTTGTGTCCAAGTTCCGCAGCTGTACGGCGGCGTGCGGTACGGCCGCCCCTTGCGGATCCGTAACGGTGCCGACGAGAGCGCCCTGGTCGAGCTGGGCATGGAGAGCAAGAGGAAAGAGAAGCACGAGCGCTGCGATCAGGCAGCACATCCGGCCAAACAACAGGAGGGCACCGCGTCTTGCAGTCATGACAGCATCTCCAAACGGATTCAGGTATAGGTTTCCTCAAATCCCTGAAACGTCCGGCCCCTCAGACACATTCCATAGAGGTAAACGTTTCCAGAGCGGACAACATACTCCGCCCGGCATCGAGGAACTGTCAACCTACCTTTTCGCTATTTTTTGCGGCCCTCCATCGCCCAGCCCGGCAAAACTAAGCCACGCACAAACAGAAAGGCCGGGAGCCCTTATGGCTCCCGGCCTTCGAATCCAACCCTGAACGATTTACACCGTCTTCGACGGAGACAGCGCCACGGCCGCTTCGCTTGTCAGCGCGCGGAAGACGAAGGTCTCCTGCAGGTAGAGCTGCACCGAGTCGGCGTTATGGCTCAGGTAGCCGATCGACACATCCTGCCCGATATTCAACTCGAAGTCGCCACCGCGCGTCGTCAGCACAAAGGCGCCTTCGATCGCCGGAGCCCAGATCAGGCCTCCGTCGACCAGCCGCTTTACGTGCTCGAGCACGGGATAGCCGTGGTCGCGGGTCTCGGCCAGAGCCGTGTATTCCTTCGCCCCCAGCACCACGGCATAAGGACCATTCACGCCCACCAGCCGCAGCTGACTCAGCGCCTGTGCCACCGCGTCCGGATATTCCCGCACGTCGGCCGGCAGCGCCACAATCGGATTGCTCGTGCTCTCGCAGATACCCTGAATATCGGCATCCTTATAGCCATTGAAGATCGCGCGATCCTCGGCGAATGCCAGCTTCCGCGCGGCATCCTTTGCTGGTTGCCAGTCGGAGTCGTTCGAGCCGCGCTCTACGTCATCGATGGTCTGGCGCGAAAGCTCGAAGGGCACACGCAGCTCCACCACCGGCTTCACCTCACGCTGACGTGCGACGATCCCCTCCGACGGCGCCGAGATCGCCTTCAGATGTCCCGTTCCTACTCCCGGCAGAGCGATTCCGCCCGGCGTCGGCACATCGACCACGCGACGTCCAGCCAGGTACCGCTTCAAGGTTCTACGCGTCTCTTCTTCGATCTGGTCCCATGCTGCATCCGAAATGGGTGCCAGCTCCCGATGGAGGTTATTCATCGTTCTTCTCTCCCTTCAGTGATCCTATCCCGAGCGACGTGTCCTTCCCTGTCGCTGCGGATGCCGTCGCGGACGAGGCCGGCGCAACCGCAATCGATGTGGCTGCCGGAGGCTCTTCGGCCGGTTCTGCTGCCTCTGTCGAGGTACCCGCACTCGCCGGCTCCTCCGGTGACACGTTATCGAGAAACGTACCCGTCGGCACAAAGAACAGTCCGCCCGTCACCGCCGTGCTGAAGTCCAGAATGCGGTCGTAATTTCCCGGTGGATTGCCGATAAACATGTTCTCGAGCATCTTCTCGGTCACACGCGGTGTGCGGCAGTAGCCAATGAAATAAGTTCCGAACTCGCCGTGCCCCGGCCGTCCGAACGGCATGTTGTCGCGCAGAATCTGCAGCTGCACGCCGTTCTCTTCGACATTGGTGAGCGCATTGTGCGCGTATGCGGGCTTCTCCGCATCGCTCAGCTCAATGTCCGAGAGCTTTTTACGCCCGATGATCTTCTCCTGCATTTCGGTCGGCAGCGTGTTCCACGCCTTCAGGTCATGCATATACTTCTGCACGATCACGTAGCTGCCGCCTTCGAAGACCGGATCCTCGTTGCCGATAATCGCCGCCTCCTTCGCGACGACTCCGCGCGGATTCTCCGTGCCATCGACGAAGCCCATCACATCGCGATCGTCGAAATAGCGGAAACCGTGCACTTCGTCGGCCACCGTCACTGCGTCGCCGATCGCATCCATGATCTGCGCAGCCAATTCGAAGCACAGGTCCATGCGCTTGGCGCGAATGTGAAAGAGGATGTCACCCGGCGTCGCCACCGCGTGGCGCGCCCCGGAGCGGATCTCGCGGAAAGGATGCAGCTCAGCCGGACGCGGAGCGCCGAAGAGCCGGTCCCAGGCATCGGAGCCAAAGCCCGCAACGCAGGTCAGCCCTGCCTCTACATCGCGAAACTCCACCGCGCGGATCAGGCTCGAAAGACCGCCACAGAAACCGCGCACCAGGTCGTACGAGGCATCGTCCGGGCGGATCGAAAGCACCAGAAAAATCGCCGCCCGCGTCAGCGGACCGACTACGGTCTGCGGCAGCACTACTTCATTCAACTCGCTTGGAGTACTCATTCACTCTTCTCTACCTGCGTGATTTGTCCCGAGTATCGCACTTTCCCACGCGCATTCAGTAGACGCCGCGCGCGGGATAGAGGGTTCAAGTGAAACAAAAGATTCAACAAGAGCAGCCGAAGAACGAGGAACGACCTTCTCTCCCGCCCCTTCCCTTTGCACGATGAAGAGTCGCTCTGCGCGAAGCAGCCTGCTAAAGTCCGAACCATGAACCCTTGCCGTATTCTCCTGTCCGGCCTGCTGGCCATAGCCCCGATCTCTGCCTTCTGCCAGGCGCCGAACGCGCCCGCTCACGACCCGCGCATCCCGGCGCTGCTCCACGACCTCGCCCAGGCCCATGGCGTTCGCGAAACCGCCCTCTCGCCTGACGGCAAGCAAATTGCCTGGAACGATGGACAGATCAAGCTCGCCTCTCTCGCCGACACGGCCCATCCCCGCGTCGTGACTCCCTGCCCGGCCAATGCTCCGGGGCCGGAATCCGGCCTCGCCTGGTCTCCAGACTCGAAGACCCTCGCCTTCTTCTCCAGCTGCACGCCTGACCATAAGAACGCGATCTTCACCTCAACAGGCAGCGGAGCGCCTCGCCAGCTTGCCGCTCTCAATGGCTTCTCCAAGGATCTCGTCTTCTCGCCGGATGGCAAATCCCTCTCTTTTCTCTATGTCGAAGGTGCGACCCGGCCTTCCGGCGCTCTCGCCGCGATGAAGCCTTTTTCCGGCGTGATCGGAGTCGAGGGTCTCGAGGTCCAGCGCGTCGCTGCCGTCGACGCCTCCAGCGGCGCTCTCAGCCAGCTCACCCCTGCAGGACTTCATGTGTATGAATTCAGCTGGTCCGAGGATGCGAAGCAGCTCACCTATGTCGCCGCACCGCCCCCGGGCGAAAACAACTGGTGGGTCGCGAAATTGTTTACACAGACCATCGGCAGCGAACCGAAGGTTGTCTTCGACCCGGCCACCGCCAGCGGTCCGATCCACGGACTGCAGATCGCCGTGCCGCGCTTCTCGCCCGACGGCAAACAGATCGCCTTCATTGCCGGCCTGATGTCCGACCAGGGATCGACCGGCGGCGACATCTACAGCATTCCCGCCTCTGGCGGCGAGGCCACCGACCTTACCCCGGACCGCGATGCCAGCCCAGCCTGGTTCCAGTGGCTCAACGGCAAACAGCTGGGCATCGCTGAGATCAAAAACGCCAAGTCGCACCTCTTCGTCTGGAACCTCGACACCCACACCGAATCGACACAATCCAACCTGACCCTGCCTGCCTCCATCGGCTCCGGCAGCCTCGAGATGCAGGTCTCCATCGCCGACAACGGCACCATCGCCTTTACCCAGTCCTCTTTCGAGCATCCGCCGGAGGTCTGGGCCGGACGCATCGGCGATCTGAAGCAGATCACCCACCTGAATGACGGCCTCAAGCCCTCATGGGGCAGATCCGAGGCGGTCTCCTGGACGAACGAGGGCTTTCATGTCGATGGATGGCTCCTCTATCCCGCCAACTACGATCCTGCGAAGAAGTACGGCCTCGTGGTTTACGTCCACGGCGGACCTTCGGCGGCCAATATGCCCCGCTGGCCGGGAGCCGGCTTCGGCGCGGCACCCTTCTCCGCGCTCGGCTACTTCGTTCTGCTGCCGAATCCGCGCGGCAGCTTCGGCGAGGGCGAGAAATTCACCCAGGCCAACCGTAAGGACTTCGGCTATGGAGATCTCCGCGATATCGTCGCCGGTGTGGATGCCGTTGCCGCCTCCCACCCCGTCGATCCGCAGCGTGTCGGCATCACTGGCTGGAGCTATGGCGGCTTCATGACCATGTTCGCCGTCACCCAGACGCACCGCTTCCATGCCGCCGTCGCCGGGGCCGGCCTCTCGAACTGGCAAAGCTATTACGGCGAGAACTCCATCGACCAGTGGATGATCCCCTTCTTCGGCGCTTCGGTCTATGACGATCCGGCGGTTTACGCGAAGAGCTCGGCGATCAACTACATCAAGAACGTGCAGACGCCCACGCTGGTAGTCGTCGGTGACCGCGACGGAGAATGCCCCGCTCCGCAGTCCTTCGAGTTCTGGCACGCCCTGCGCGATCAGCACGTGCCCACCCAGCTGGTCGTCTACCCCGACGAGGGCCACGGGTTTACAAACCCCGAGCACCGCGTCGACGTCCTCGAGCGCGCACTGGCCTGGTTCGACCAATACCTGAGATAGAGGAAGGAAACAGGCCTTCTGGCCCTTCCCAACGAAAAGCCGCCCGGAATTCCTTCACGGGCGGCTTTTTTCCTCAGTTTTCTTTCAGAAACGGTCCAACTCTTTTCCTTTCTCCCGCGTCACAATCCTCACAACACTAGCTCCGGCTGAAATCTGTGCTGAAAGGCTCTCCTGTGCTCGACGTCCCTTTCCACAAGCTCGACCTCATCCGCCGCTCACTGTCTTTACAGGAACCGGCTGTCTGCCAGGCTTTCCTCGATATCGAAGATGAATTTTTTGCCATGCAACGCCGCCTGCTGAAGCTTCAGGAAGAGCTTCTCCACATGCGTGGCGTGAGTAGCGGAAATCATCCGCCCGCTGCAAAAAGCGATTCCATTCCGCACCCCTGAGCCAGTTCCAATCCGACTCTCGCACCGCGTCCTGTATCCAGCCGAAATTCCGTCCGTTTGCTTTGGTACACTTCTTTGGAACCCTAGTCTAATAAGGACGGTTCGACACTTTCGGCTGGTATAGACCGTCCGCGCCGCCAGCGCCCGGACGGGGAGGTTGCATGCAGCGGTTTCTCGCCTTTTTAGCACTGTTCGTCTTTGCTCTACCCGTAGGACTTTCGATCTCCGGTTGCCAGACTCAGACGGGCGACTATTGCAACGGCCTCGGTTACGGTCCCAAGACCAGTCAGGTCTACGCCATCGATCTGGAGCCTAAGACCACCGGCGTCTCCCTTTCCTGGGGACAGACCGGCCAGATCACCGCACCCACGGCGACCACTTGTAAAGGTGCCAGCGCCTCGGTGTCGAGCTACACCTATGGCAGCAGCAACCTGGACCTCGCGGACATCTCCCCGACCGGCGCCATCTGCGCCGGCACCTGGAACCGCAACAGCCCCGGCGGCATCACCGACTACACCATCTGCACAGCGCCCTCGGGCTCCAGCAGCGGCAGCTGCGCCTCATCGAGCTGCGGAACTGCTGAAATCACGGCCAGCGCTGCGGGTGTCACCAGCAACGAAGTCCCGGTATACATACACCCTCCTGTCTCATCGATCACGATCAGTAATCAACAGACAGCCTGCACCTCGCAGAACGTGGCCGGACCGACGTTTACCGCGGTCGTGACAGACGGCAATGGAAATACAATCCCCTCGGGTGACGTAGGCACCATCACCTATACCCCGGTCACCAGTTCGGTCGTCACCATCAACAACCTGAGCTCGACCGGCACTGGCACGAACGGCGCCACCACCGCCGAGCTCCCGGGCTCGACCGTCGTGAATGCATCGGTCGCCAGCGTCTCGGCTGCAGCCGGTTACTTCTACACCTGCCCGCCGACCAGCATCGACCTGAGCATCAGCAGCACGACCATCAATCCCAGCACGCCGCTGAACCTCTCTGCTGCGGTCGCCGACAAGAACGGCACCTCACTCACCGGCCTTACCCTCGATTACACCTCGACGCAGCCCGAGGAGATCGCCGTCAGCTCTGCCGGCGCGGTTTCGTCCACCTATGCCTCGAAGGCCGCGATTAGCGCCATCTGCCAGCCGACCGACTGCAACCCCTCGCCCATCGACGAGATCGGCTACCTCGGCAACGGCATGCCTGTCGTCTCGAACACGCTCGACCTGACCTCGACCGGCCAATCCAGCACCCTGCTGTGGATGGCGTCGACGGAGTCGCAGTATTTCTCCGAGGTCGACCTGACCAACGGCACGCCTTCTACGCCGGTCAAGCTGCCCTATATCCCCAATTCGATGCTCAGCGACGCCACGGGCACGAACCTTTACTTCGGCAGCTATCGCGAGCTGATGGAGTACTCGGCCTCGACCAACGCGCTGGCGAAGGAAGACACCAACGTCCCCGGCGTGGTTCTGGCGGTCTCGCCTGATAGCACGACGCTGGTCATCAACGACCAGCTCCGCGACGTCATCTACCTTTACACCGTCTCGAGCGGCGCGTATACCAGCGTCGGCGGCGTAGCCACCAGCGCCACGTTCTCGCCCGACGGCAAGAATGTCTACATCGTCGGCTGCGTCCCCTCCAGCACCACCACAACCGGCGCAGGCTGCAGCGGCGACACGAACGGCGCTCTCTTCGTCCACAATGCGAACAGCGGCTGGAGCACCTACAGCAGCACCTTTACGCTGGCCAGCAGCCAGCAGTCCTGCACGCTGAACAACAACAGCCTGCTGGTTACCGGCAGCTACGATCCGTTCTGCGGAGCCAATGTAGCCGTCACCGTGCCTGCGGTTGGCCCCTTCATCGCCGGCGGCGCAGACACCACCGCGCACACCTTCTGCCCGAACAGCAGCGCGAACCCGGTCTATTATCCGGCCGCGTCGATCGGCACGGCAGCCAATGCCGTGACCGACAAGCTGGCCTCGAGCAACGACGGCACGCACATGTACGGCGCCAGCGCTTCGGATAACACCTTCACCGATATCGGTGTGACGGTGCCTACCGGCGCCTGCCCCGCGTATTCCGGTGCCGATCCGCAGAGCTTCACCACCACGCTGAATCAGGCCACGATGTCGCAGATCTCGCCCTCCGAGATCAACGGCATCGTATCTTCGCCGGAGTCGACCTCGACGTTCGTGACCTACACCGGCACCTCGGCCTCCGGCCTGCTGCCGTACTACATTCCCGCCACAACTTCAGGCCAGGCCGGCACGCTGGATTACGTCCAGCTCTCGGGCACCGCAGCATCGCCGGTCGCCGGTATCTATTCGCCGGATGGATCGATCTTCTTCATCAGCACCACCGGCGACAACCTGATCCACTACGTCAGCACTTCGACCTTCAAGGACACCCAGACCATCAACCCGGGATTGACCAACTCCTCGGGACAGGCGGTTCCGGTACAGATGATGGTCGTCAAGCCGCGCTCCACCACCTAAACCGCAGCTTCATCGCATACACAAAAGAGCCTGCCCCCTATGGGGCAGGCTCTTTGCTTTTCCCTGCGATACCTCAATCGAAGACGATTCTTCTTGCCCGCTCCAGATCTTCCTTCAACATCGCGCGCATGGCTTTGCCACGCTCCTCATCCGAAGCGCGCAACACCGCCGAGGGATGAATCGTCGCCAGCACCTCGCCGTAGAACTCAGTGCCGAGCAGCTGCCCATGCTGCTTCATCAGCGCAAACTTCGCTCCCAGCAGGGATTTCGCCGCCGTTGCTCCAAGGCACACCGTGAGCCGCGGCCGAATCGTTTCCAGCTCCGCCTCCAGCCATGGCCGGCATGCTGTCATCTCGCGCATACGCGGCGACTCATGCAGACGCCGCTTCCCCCGCTCGACGAACTTGAAGTGCTTCACCGCATTCGTCACATACACCAGGCTGCGATCGATCCGCGCCTCGTGCAGCAGCTCATCCAGCAATCTTCCGGCCGGACCGACAAACGGCAATCCTGCGCGATCTTCCTCGTCTCCTGGCTGTTCGCCGACCAGCACCAGCCGCGCCGACTTTAGCCCCGCTCCAAAAACTGTCTGCGTAGCCTTCTCGCAGAGCGAGCATCCACGGCATTTCGCCGCTGCCGCGCGCAGAACCGGCAAGGACCGCTCCTCCGGTACCCACGTCGCCGCGGTCTCCTTCGCCTGCTGCTGCATCATCGCCTCTACGCGGCCACCAGCACCCGTTAGCAGCTCCGGCAACAGCGTCATCTCCGGCAGATTCCGCCAGTAGCGCTGCGGCATCTCCGCGCGCATGGCGACCGGATTCACCCGCGCCGGGTTGAAGATCGAGCGGTAATAGGTACGCCATACCTCTTCGAGGGCATCGTCCCCTGGAGCATTTTCGCGGCTAACAGCAGGACCGAGGACGACCGCCTTCGCACCCGGCTTCCAGCGTGCCGAGCCATCCGGCGTCAGGATCGACCAGCGCATCACAGCGAAGCGCTCCGCGAAGAAAGGCGCGCCCATCGCCAGGATCCGATGCGCTGGCTCATACCAGGCCACGAAATGCTCGCTGCCTTCTTCCTCGACGCGACGGAAGCGCACAAAGGCATGCATCTTGTGGAGATCGCGCCCAACCTGAATTTCCATCCGGCGGAATGCCGCCACATCTTCATCGACCTCGACTGCCAGCAGGTCGCGTTCCTGCTGCAAACGCCATAGCAGCCGGTACATGAGCTGCCAGCGGCTACCATCGCGATGGCAGGCGACGATCTGCGCCCTCTCGACAAAAGCCCGAGGCGCAATGACCGGGGTCGACGGCTCCGGCAAAACTTCTGCCTCGCCGAAAAATAGCAGCCCCGAAACCGCATCCCGCGCATCCACAAAGCTCACGTCATCCGGAGAGACTCCCGCACCCACCAGCCGCCGCGCTGCGTCCCGCCACGCTTCGAAGCCAGTATCGAAGCCGCTGCCGGGGCATGGGGCGATCACTACTCGCCGCACGCCCGATACCGCGCTCACAACTCTCCCGACATCGCCGACACAGCCGGATCGCCTGCCTCGAACAGCCCCATCTGTACCGGCTTCGATATCGGCTTCGGCCCCCTGCGAGACGGCATCTCTGTGCGATCCTCACGCCAGCGCACCCCGGGAATATGATCCGTCGCTGTTACGAATCGTTCCGCCAGCTTCATCCGCACATGGAGCTTCGTCAGATCTGCGTAAGAAAGCCGATGATATCTGCGGATACTCACGATTCTTTCCGCATTGCGGTATCCGATCCCCGGCACGCGCAGCAGCAGCTCGCGGGATGCCGTGTTCACATCCACTGGAAAGAAGTCTTCGTTCGCCTCCGCCCAGGTCAGCTTAGGATCGCGGTCCAGCCGCAGGTTCGGCTCACCTTCCGTCGTCAGTTCCCGCGCGTCGAAGCCGTAGTACCGCATTAGCCAATCGGCCTGGTACAGCCGATGCTCACGCACCAGAGGCGCAGGTCTCTGCGGCAGCCGCGCATCTCCCAATGGAAATGGTGAGAAGCCAGAGTAGTAGATTCTCCGCAGCCGGTAACGCCCATAGAGATGCCGCGCTGTCTCCAGAATCTGGCGATCGCTGCTCGGCGTGGCCCCGACGATCATCTGCGTGCTCTGCCCGGCGGGCACAAACTTCGGCGTCGCCCGATGCCGTGGCCGATCCTCGTCGAGCTCCTGCTTCCGCCCGTGAATCTGCCCCATCGCGCCCTCGATGGTGCCAACCCGCTTGTCCGGAGCCAGCTGCACAAGATCCTGCTGCGTCGGCAGCTCCATGTTTGCGCTCATCCGGTCGGCATAGGTGCCCGCCTGATCGAGCAGCGCAGCCGATGCCCCGGGAATCGCCTTCAGATGGATATATCCTCCGAAGGCATGCTCTTCCCTGAGCCCGCGCGCCACCGCAATCAGCTGCTCCATCGTGTAGTCCGGCGATTGCACGATCCCGGAGCTGAGAAAGAGTCCTTCGATGTAGTTCCGCTTATAGAAATCGAGCGTCAGCCCGATCACCTCCGCCGGTGTAAAGCGCGCCCGGCGAATATCGCTCGACACGCGGTTCACGCAGAACACGCAGTCGTAGGTGCAGTAATTGGTCAGGAGGATCTTCAACAGCGAGACGCAGCGTCCATCCGGCGTGTAGCTGTGACAAATGCCGATTCCGGTCGAATGCCCCAGCCCTTTACCATTGCCCGCACGCGGAGCGCCGCTGCTTGCGCACGAAGCGTCATACTTCGCCGCATCCGCCAGGATCGCCAGCTTCTGTTCGACTGTCATCGCGCTACCTCAGTAGCCGGCAGGCGTTTTCTGAGACTGCCGGACATTTGAGATTTTAGCGAATAAAAAGCGAAAACAGGGCCGATTTTAAGCTGACTTCCGGAATGGATTTCATCCCGCTGAAAATCAGATCAGGCGTTGCTCCACAAAGGCGCGAGCTACCGACGCGATCGCCGCCTCCTGCATGGGAAATTCCACCTTGGCCTCGGTCAGGTAGATGGCCAGAAACACAGGACCCGGCAACATAGAACCCGTGGGGGCGGAAGGCCAGATGACAGCCACATCGTTCGCCGTGCGATGATCCCCGGTGCCGGTCTTGTCTCCAATTCGCCAGCCTGCGGGCAGTGCTGCCCGGATTCGCGCCTTGCCCGTGGTGTTTGCCTCGAGCCACGCCGTCAGCTGTGCCCGCGAGGCCGCTGAGAGCACATCCCCCGTCGTCACCTTCCGCAGATCTTCAGCCATGTGAGCAGGCGCCGTGGTGTCGCGCGGGTCGCCCGGCGTGCCTTCGTTCAGCGAGGTTTCCGTCCGGTCCAGCCGCGTCACCGCGTCGTCGAGATGACGCGCCCACGCAGTCACGCCTGCCGGGCCCCCAAGCGAGGCCAGGATGATATTTGCCGCGGTGTTGTCGCTGTGGGCGATCGCCGCACGGCAGATCTCACCCACCGTCATCCCGGTATCGACGTGCAGGCTCGTCTCCGGCGAATACGGAACCAGATCGGACTGCTGGAAATGCACCACCCTATCCAGATGCTCCTCGCCGCGATCCACCCGCGCCAGCAGCGCCGATACAGCCAGCACTTTGAAAGTACTGCACATGGGAAAGTGTTCCTCCTGGCGCCATCCCGCCAGCAGCTTGCCTTCCGCATCGAGCAGAGCCACGCCCAGCCGTCCACCGGTTCCCGCTTCAATGGTCCTTAATGTGTTCTCGATATCCGGTCCGGTTGCCGTCTCAGCCCAAAGCCCGTACCCATGCCCGAATGCAGCCCCTGCACATAGCAGGGAAGCCTGCATCATCTTCCGTCTTGAAATCGCCACTTACCCTCCGCACCTACACATGCATTGTCATGCCGCATGCGATGTGCGTGCGCAAGCAGAGCGGAGAAAAGCTTCTGCCTGTGGCGAGTTGGTTATCAGGAATTTCTACGGAAGAACAAATGCGTCACAGCTTCTGCGAACGTTGCACATCCCGCACGCCGGGTACACGGCGCAGACCGATCACCAGGCGGTTGAGATGGCGAAGATCCTCGGCTTCGACCACGAACTCCACAATCGCGTCGTCGTTCTCACCGGGGCGGGAATCGACGGTACGAATGTTCGTGTTCTCGTCGCTGATCACCGCAGTCAGTTCTTTGAGCATGCCCGTGCGGTCATCGCAAAAGACAGTGAGCTTCACAGGGTACGTCAGTTTGCGGCCGGCAAGGTCGTCGCCCGTGCGCGCCCACTCGACAGTGATACGGCGGTCGCTCTCGTAGAGCAGGTTCTGCACGTTGGGACAGCTCCGCGCATGCACCGCCACACCCTTGCCGCGGGTGACGTAGCCGATGATCTCTTCGCCCCGGATCGGGTTACAACAGCGCGCGCGATAAACGAGGAACTCGTCCTGCCCTTCCACCTGCAGCGAATCGGCGTTGCTGGTAATGGCAACGCGTTTGACCGTGTCAGACGGGCCGTTGCCGGATTCCGTTTCGGGCTGTGCCGCGGGCTGGATGACGCCGGGGGCAAGGCGGTTGAGCACCTGCCGCGCCGAGTACTTTCCGAAACCGATTGCCGACATCAGATCGTTCGGCGTAGGCAGACTGTAGTCCGCAGCCACGCGTTCGTAGTCGGACTCGTCGTACTTCGAAAGCGAAATTTTGTATTTGCGGGCTTCGCGCTCGAGCAGCTTGCGGCCGATCTCGATGGCGCGTTCCCGCTGGTGCTCGTTGAGCCAGTGCTTGATCTTGTTGCGCGCGCGTGAGCTTTTGACGATCGAGAGCCAGTCACGGCTCGGTGTGTGGCCTGTCTGCGTAATGACTTCGACGATGTCGCCGTTGCGCAGCTTGTAGCGCAGCGGCACGATGCGCCCGTTCACCTTCGCGCCCGTACAGGTATGGCCGACTTCGGTATGGATCGAGTACGCGAAGTCCAGCGGGCTCGCGTCCTTGGGCAGCACCACCACCTTGCCCTTCGGCGTAAAGGTGTATACCTCTTCCGGATAGAGATCGATCTTCAGCGTCGAGAGGAACTCATTCGGATCGGTCATCTCACGCTGCCACTCGACCAGCTGTCTTACCCAGGCGAGGCGCTGCTCGTCGCGTGCCGAGATCGGCGATCCACTTGCCTTGTACTTCCAGTGCGCCGCGATGCCTTCCTCGGCGATGCGGTGCATCTCCTCGGTGCGGATCTGCACTTCGAACTGGTGTCCGGCCTCACCCATCACCGTGGTGTGCAGTGACTGATAGAGGTTTGGGCGCGGCATGGCGATGAAGTCCTTGATGCGCCCCGGCACCGGCCGCCAGATGCTGTGAATGATGCCGAAGACCGCGTAGCAGTCCGGCACGCTGGCCGTAATCACGCGCAGCGCCAGCAGGTCATAGACCTGATCCACGGAGATCTGCGACTTCTGCAGCTTCTGATTGATGGAGTAAAGACGCTTGATACGCCATTGCACGCGCGCCTTGATATTGGCCTCGCGCAGCTTCTCGTTCAGCAGCGCCTCGACACCGATGAGAAACTGCTCGCCCTCGCTGCGGCGCTCGTCGACCGCCTCCTGCACCTGCTGGTACTGGATGGGATCGACATAGCGGAAAGCCAGGTCCTCGAGCTCGCCGCGAATCTTACCCATGCCCAGGCGATGCGCCAGCGGAGCGTAGATATCGAGGGTTTCGCGCGCGATGTTCTGCTGTTTCTCGGGCTTCAGGTGCTGCAGGGTCCGCATGTTGTGCAGGCGGTCAGCCAGCTTGATGAGCACCACGCGGATATCGGAGACCATGGCCAGCAGCATCTTGCGCACATTCTCGGCCTGGCGATCTTCCTTGGCGGCAAACTCGATCTTGTCGATCTTGGTCACGCCCTCGACGATGTGCGCCACCTGCTCACCGAAGCGTGCCGTGATGTCGGCCGTCGTTACAGGCGTGTCTTCGACTGCATCATGCAGCAGGCCCGCGGCAATCGCCGTCGAGTCGAGCTTCATGCTCGCCAGCACAATCGCTACTTCAAGCGGATGGAGAACGTAGGGTTCGCCCGAGGCGCGCAGCTGGCCATCATGATGCTCCAGGCAGAACTGCCAGGCGCGGCGGATGATCTCGGTGTCGTCGGATGGACGATTGGCATGGACCGTATCGACAAGTTGCTTGAACTTGTCAGCGAACAGCGAGGCGTTCTGCTCGGCGGGTGAGCCCGGATGGGATCCGGCCTGAGTCCCGGTGTGGACGGTTGCCATATCTAATTCTATACGGGCTCAGCGAAGCACGCATGAAGTGGATGCGCGGATCGCTCTCGAACATCACCAATGTGGGCAACCGGACAGCGTTCCTGGATTGGCCGGAAATACGAAAGGCCCGTCAAAGACGGGCCTTTCGTGTCCTAAGAGCTGAAGTTCCCCCAAACCGCAACCCTCGTGACAACATCAGTCTCCTGCAACTCAGCCTGTGCCGGTATCCCACGACGGTCGCCCCGGGTATACCACCTCGGTCCAACATCGACGATTACTACCAGCCACCAAACCTCATTCCCGGAGTGGGATATTCGCAGGCAAGAAACTCTTCAGGCAAAACAAAAGGCCTGCCGACTGGCAGGCCTTTTGCGTCCCGAAACTGAAGTTCCCCCAAACCGCAACCTCGTGACAACATCAGTCTCCCGCAACTCCGCCAATCCCGGTATCCCACGACAGTTGCCCCGGACATACCACCTCGGTGGATCCCGCGCGGTTACCAGCGGGGGATACGCATGCCCATTCAGCCGGAAAAGCAAAAGGCCTGCCGGTCAGGCAGGCCTTTTACGTCCCGAAACTGAAGTTCCCCCAAACCGCAACCTCGTGACAACACCAGTCTCCCGCAACGGCTCATTCCCAGGTATCCCACGCCACGGGAGGTCGAATCCCACAACGGTGGGAGTTCGCAGGCAGGTGTGAAAAGATGATGGTTTGCCATGAAGACGGATAAGCGGACGATGCACAAAGGATTAGGGCACAAGAAATCAGGGCGTGAAGGATCGGGCGCAGCACGCGCGTCAAAAGCCCCCGACCAGACCCGGGACAAGAAGCAGGCACAGAGCCCCTACGGAAGTCAGGCTCAGCGCCCTCAAATGAAACAGGACACCAGGCTGGACAACAATCTGGAAAAGCCGTTACGCCAGGCTGCAGCCGGAACCAGGAACGAGTCCCCGGCGCAGCGCGGTCCGCGCCCCAGCGCAGCACCGAAATCCGGCGCAGCGCCGAAGCGCGAGCAAAAGGCGAATCCGCGCGCTTTCGATAAGGGTCCGCGTCCGGCAGCCGCACCCGTGCCCGGCGAGGACGGTGTTGCCGTAGTGTCCCGGCGCGGAGCCGATCGCCTGCGCCATGGCCATGTCTGGGTCTATCGCTCGGACATCGCCACTCTACCCGCCGGAGCCATCGTTTCGCCGGATGCCGAGGATGTGGACGCGCCGCGGCTGCTCACTGTCACCGATCAGCGAGGTCTTGCGCTCGGCACCGCGCTCTACAGCCCATATTCCGAGATCGCGCTGCGCCTCGTCTCGACGGACGTTCTGGAGAGCGAAGCCGCATGGCTCGGTCTGCTCGCCTCGCGCCTGAAGACCGCCGTCGAAGAGCGCCGCCCGATCTTCGCCAGCGCGGGCACCGATGCCGCACGGCTGGTCTTCAGCGAAGCCGACGGCCTGCCCGGCCTCGTCGTCGACAAGTACGGCAAGCTGGTCGTCGTGCAGCTGCTCTCAAAGGCTCTCGACAGCATGGCGGTGCGCATCGTCGTTACCGAGACGCTGCGGGCGGCCCTCGGCACCGATGTCACGACCATCGTCGAGCGCCCCGATCCACGCATCCGCGAACTGGAAAAGCTCAGCCCCGACGCCGGCTCCGCGCCGCTGTGGTCAGCCGAGGACGAGCCGCTCCTCAAGACCACCTTCCGCCTGAACGGCGGGCTCTCGCTGCACTACGACGCGACCGCCGGGCAGAAGACCGGCGCCTTCCTCGACCAGCGCGAGAACTACGCCGCCGCGGCCCGTTATGCGCATGGCGAGGCTCTCGACGTCTGCACCTACCAGGGTGGCTTCGCGCTGCACCTTGCGCAGGTCTGCTCGAAGGTCACCGGCGTCGACGTCTCCCACGCCTCGCTCGAGGTAGCCGAAAGCAACCTCGAACGGAATCCGGGACTCATCGCGAAAGTCGACTGGATGGAAGCCAACGCCTTCGACCTGCTCAAGGACTGGAGCGAGGCGGGCGCAAAGTACGACACGATCGTGCTCGACCCGCCAGCCTTCGCCAAGTCGAAGCGTGCCGTCGAAGGCGCTCTCCGTGGCTACAAGGAGCTGAACCTGCGCGCCATGAAGATGCTCCGCCCCGGCGGCATCCTTGTGACTAACTCCTGCTCGCACCACGTCTCGGGCGCGGAGTTCCAGACAGTCGTCTCCGCAGCTGCAGGCGATGCGGGACGGCGTGTCCGGCTGCTCGAGCGGCGCGGCGCGGCGGCCGACCATCCGGTGGTGCTGACGATTCCGGAGACCGAGTACCTGAAGTGCCTGATCCTAAAAGTGGAGTAGGAAAATAGCCGGGTGCCCTGTTGCGGCGCCCGGCATCGCTTCCCGATTCGCAAACTCCTGCCTGAAATTGCGCGCAAATTCCGCTCAGGGGGCGTCTGGTTGTTTGGATGGGTGGAGGTATCCGCACTTCCTCCTGTCGCGCCGCACGTCGCATTTCTCAGGAGAAGCCCATGATCCGAGCCGCTGTTCTTGCAGTCCTGGCCGCGAGTATATGCACCGCTCTCCCGGCACAATCGCAATCCGCACAGGCGCAGCCGAAACACTACCGGCTGACCTTCGTTCTTTCGTATCCCGAGGGAAAACAAGCTCCGCAGATTTTTACGCTTGATGTGCCGGTAAGTCCTGAGCACGGCGGGATGGCGCAAAGCTCAACAGCCTCGGGCCTCACCGAAGAACCACAAACCGTGGTGCAGCAAACGCTCCAGTGCATGGAAGTCCGCGAATCGGCAAAGGGTGTGGCTGCAAATGTCTCCTTCACCATGGATAGCGTGACGCCAGCACCCACCGGCAGCTCCGAGCCGCGCCACCACAATTTGACCTTCCAACGGCAGGTGGATGTCGCTCTGAACCAGCCCACACGCATCACCAACGAAATGCATATCCGGCCACTGAAACCGGGCGATCCCGTTCCCAAAGAGACAGCCCCGGCGCCGCAGATCACTCTGACGGCGACTGAGATCTAGAGGATGTAGAGCCTGATCGGCTCCTTGCGCATCCCATAAAAAGAGTGAGCCGGAACTTCTATTGGATCTGGTTTCTGGGTGCGGCGGCGTGGTTTCTGGACGCGCTGCTCGCCCTGCATCACCACGCGCTGGATCGCGGCGTTCTCGCCGCCATGGTTGCGGCGCTCTTTCTCGCCGCCGGCATGTTCTTCAAGAAGCAGGCCGGGCGCTGAGCAGCATGAGGATCTCAGCATGAAAATACGAAAGGCCTGCCGTATGGCAGGCCTTTCGTGCCCTGAGAGCTGTTGTTCCCCCAAACCGCAACCCTCGTGACAGACTCAGTCTCTCGCGTGAGCGCTCCCGGCAGAATCCCACTTCGCGAGTAAGCCGCTAACACAAGAGTGGTAACCCGATATGAAGGAATTTGCCGTAGTTTTGCGATTAAGTAAATAACGCGAACTTCCATGCATGGTCCTTACCTGAAGGCTGCGCGTCACGGCGCATTCACCGGGTTTTCATTTATCTTGAGGGCTGCCCAGACCTCGCACCATGCTGCGGTCCGGGGTGAAGTGTCATTGCTGCCGATGCAGAAGGCAGGCTACAGGCGGAGAAGTCCGTCGCAGAGAACAGAAGAACGCGAAAGATCCACGGGAGCCTTGCATTGCCCGGCGTGTTGGCAGGAGATTCATGGGTCGGTGCGGTTGGTTGGAGGCGAACCGGTTGGCAACAGCCGGAAAGCGAGGATGCAGGCAGACCTGCTTCACGCTTATGTTCCTGGTGGCAATTGGGTCTGCTCAATTACAGGGTCAGACACAGGCACCCTCCCCGGAACAGAGTCATCAAACCGCCTCCAGCGGAAGCGTTTCCGGCATCATCATGGATCCGACCGGAGCCCTCATCGAGGGAGCGCAGATTACCCTCCAGGGGGCGTTGGGCTGGACCATCCAGCAACGCACCGACCAGGCCGGCGCGTTCCGCTTTGAGAATCTTGCGCCTTCCACATACTCCATGCGGGTCGAAGCCCCCGGGTTCCAGCCCGCGGATCGCAGCGGCCTTCTGGTTTCGGCCAACACATCCGTCCACTTACGCCTCACGCTCAAGATTGAAGTGCAGCGGCAGGACGTTGCCGTGAGCGACGAAGAGGTCAGCACAAGTCCCGAAAATTCGGGACAGGCGCTGGTGCTCGACCGGCATGATATGGCCGCCCTGCCCACCAACCCGAGCGACCTGAAGACGCTGCTGCAGGCCATGGCCGGCGGCCAGCCGATGAACCTCCAGGTAGACGGCTTTACCGTGACCCGTCTGCCACCGAAAGCCGCAATCCACGGCATCCGTCTGAACGCAAACCCCTATTCGGCGCAATATGACTCGACCGGCGAGAGCCACGTCGAAGTCTTTACCCAGGGCGGCGGAGACCAGCTGCATGGCGACCTCGATCTCCTCGGCGAAGACTCCGCCCTCGACACGAGGAATCCGTTTATCACGCAACAGCCGGATTACTCTTCCTTCTACTCGAACGGGGACCTGAGCGGCGCACTGTCGAAGTCCAGCTCGTGGTTCCTCGCGGCCGACCGCCAGGACGTCGGCACCCAGTCGTATATCTATGCCACTACTTCGAGCACCGGCCCGGCCTACGAGGCGGCGCTCAGCAGTCCTTTCACCGCCACCGATGCCGGCCCGCGCATCGACTTTCAGCTGGGAAAGATCCAGCAGATCACCGCGCAGTACCAGTTCGGCCGGTATGCGCAGGACAACCTGGTCGACAATCCCCTCTCGCTGCCCTCGATGGCCATCAACACGCGGCACACCGAGCAGGCGCTGAGGCTCGCAGACACGCAGACGTGGAGCGAGCATACCGTCAACGAGACCCGCTTCCAGTTCCAGCGCACCGATGACAGCACCACGCCCGTCAGCGGCGCCTCCGAGGTGACCGTCGAAGGCGCTTTCACTGGCGGAGGCAACAGCCTGGGGCAGCTCCACGAAGGCCAGAACCACTACGAGCTGCAGGACTACGTCTCGCGCGAGATCGGCAATCATCTCCTGCGTTTCGGCGGCCGGCTGCGCGATGTCGACGACGACAATACCTCCACCGCCGGCTATAACGGGCAGTTCATCTTCGACTCGATCGAGAGCTACGAACTCACCGAGCAGGGCCTTGCCTCCGGCCTCACCATTCCACAGATTCAGGCGCTCGGAGGCGGTCCCAGCCAGTTCAGCTACGCCATTGGCACCCCCCGCCTGCGCGTGAACGTCGCCGACCTCGGCCTGTACGCCGAAGACGAGTGGCACCTGCGACCTAACCAGACCCTCGTTCTCGGACTGCGCTATGAGACGCAGTCGGGCATCCCCGACCACGACGACTGGGCCCCACGCGGCAGCTGGTCCTGGGGCATCGGCGCCAATCGCGGCCCGAACCACGACAAGGCGGCGTGGGCCGTCCTGCGCCTGGGAGCGGGCATCTTCTACAACCGCTTCGATCCGAAGTACATCATCAACGCGCGACGGGAGAACGGCGTACAGCAGCAGCAATGGGTGGTCAACGAGCCTGACTTCTATTCCGAAATTCCGAGCAGTTCCGATCTCGGCTCCGGTGCGCAGCCAACCATCTACCGCATCAACAACCGCCTGCACGCCCCTTATCTCGTCCAGCGCGGCATCGGCCTCGATAAGAGCTTCGGCAAGCGCTGGACCGTCTCTGCCGACTGGAGCTGGTTCTCCGGCTTCGACCAGCTGCTCACGCGCAACGTGAATGCACCGCTGCCCGGCACCTACAATCCCGATGACCCAACCAGCGGGATACGCCCCTTAGACAGCAACGAGAACATCTACGAGTACGAAAGCCAGGCCAACTCGCGGCGCAATCGCCTCTATGTGAACGTTCACTACCGCATTCCGCGCGTGACGCTCTATGGCAATTACAGCTTCGGCCATGCGAAGTCGAACACCTCCGGCCCCGGCAGCTTTCCCTCCGACCAGTACGACCTGGGCCAGGACTGGGGACGCGACGCGAAGGACATCCGCCACAGGCTCTACGTCGGCGCGTTGGCCAACACGCCCGGCAAGTTCAACTTCCAGCCGTTTCTCGTCTACCAATCCAGCGCGCCCTTCAACATCACCACCGGCACTGATCTCAACGGCGACTCACAGTTCACGGACCGTCCGGCCTTCGCGACAGACCTGACCCGCGCCAGTGTTTACCGCACAAAATGGGGCAACTTCGACGCCGATCCCCAGCCTGGCCAGACGATTATTCCCATCAACTACGGCGACGGACCTTCGACGCTGATGCTCAACTTCAGCGCCTCGCGCGACTTCGCCTTCGGGCCACAAGCTCCCGGAGGCAACGGCGCTCCCGGAGCGCGCAGGTTCCAGATGAACCTCGGCATCGTGGGACAGAACGTGCTGAATATCGTGAATGGGGGCACACCGGAAGGCGTCCTCGGGGCACCGGAATTCGGCCATTCGACCGCACTCGGCAGCACGGTCTATTCGAGCACCCAGGCCAACCGGATCCTCTACCTGCACATGTCGCTCAGCTTCTGAGAGGTTGGCGGCTAAAAATCCGTTGTTGTATACAACCCTCTACTGCGATATAACACGCCATAAGCGCGAGTCGCGCCTGTCCCACTCCATTTCATTCCCCGGAGTTCCCGCTCATGCCGCGTTTTCGCCGCGCTTCCGTTTCTGCCGGATTCTGTAGTGCCCTTCTGGCCTGTAGCTCTCTCTCTGTCTTCGCTGCTCCGCATGGGGCAGACTCGCCCACAGGACGCCAGCTTCCCGAGTTCATCCAGAACTACAGCGCCGACCTTCGCTCGCTTGAGATGACATACACCATCCCCTTCGAGCCTTCGACCTTCGAACGGATGGAGAAGTTCTACAACGACGAGCTGAAGTCTCTCAGTGCCATCCCCTTCGACTCGCTGACCTCGCAGGAAGACCGCGTCGATTATGTGCTCATCCGCACGCACATCACCGGCGAGCTGCACCAGCTGGCGATCCGCAGGCATCAGGCCGAGGAGATGCAGTCTCTGCTTCCCTATGCTGCGACCATCGAGAGCTTTATCGACGGCAAGCGCACGATGCAGCGGCCCGCTGCGGAACCGACCGCGAAGGCGCTTAACGATATGGTGAAGTCGATCAAAGCCGCGGAGCACGACCTCACACCGAAACCCGACTCCCCGAAGAAGGTGAACCCGGTCGTCGCCAACCGCGCGATTGAGGCCAGCGAGCTGCTGCAGGAGCAGCTGCATCAGTGGTACGGGCAGTACAACAACTACGATCCCGAGTTCACCTGGTGGGTCGACCTGCCATACAAGCAGGCGGACAAGGCCATCTCCGAATACATCGACTTCCTCAAGTCGAAGCTCGTCGGCATCGCGCCCGATGACAAGACCACCATCATCGGCGACCCCGTGGGCCGCGAAGCCCTGCTGGCCGAGTTGAAGGACAATGACATCCCCTATACGCCCGAAGAGCTCATTGCCATTGCCCAGACCGAGTACGACTGGTGCATGAAGCAGATGCTCGAGGCCTCGCACGAGATGGGATACGGCGACAACTGGCACGCCGCTGTCGAGAAGGTCAAGCAGATGCACGTGGCTCCGGGCGAGCAGCCGGACGTGATCCGCGACCTCATCTTCTCGGGTGCCGATTTCGCCAAGCAGCATGATCTCGTCACTGTGCCGCCGCTAGCCGAAGAGACACTGCGCATGATCATGATGACGCCCGAACGTCAGATGGTGAACCCATTCTTCACCGGCGGCAACGAGATCAGCGTCTCCTATCCGACCGACACCATGACCTACGATCAGCGCGAGATGAGCATGCGCGGCAATTCGACGCCGCTCTCGCACGCAACCGCCTTCCACGAGATGATCCCTGGGCACTTCCTGCAGTTCTACATGTCGGCCCGCTACAACCAGTACCGCCGCGTCTTCGAAACACCTTTCTGGCACGAAGGCAATTCGCTCTGGTGGGAGATGCTCTACTGGGATCTCGGCTACGACAAGACGCCGGAAGAACGCGTAGGCGCACTCGTATGGCGCATGCATCGCTCGGCGCGCGTGATCTTCACCATGAACTTCCACCTCGGCAAGTGGACGCCGCAACAATGCGTGCAGTTCCTCATCGACAATGTGGGCTTCGAGCCGGACAACGCGACCGGCGAGGTTCGCCGCTCCTTCAATGGATCGGTAGGGCCGCTCTACCAGTGCGCATACCTGATGGGAGGATTGCAGTTCCGCGCGCTGCACCATGAGCTGGTGGACTCGGGCAAGATGACCAATCGCCAGTTCCACGACGCAATCCTGCACGAGAACTCGATGCCGATCGAACTGCTCCGCGCGGATCTTGAGAACCAGAAGCTCACCCCGGACTTCACCACCAGCTGGAAGTTCTACGGCGAGCACCCGGTGCATCCATAGCTCAGGGCTCAGGGCTCAGATAAAGCATCTGTCATTCCGACCGAAGCGAAGCGAAGTGGAGGAACCTGCAGTTCTCTTCGCTCCGCTCGCTTCAGCCTTCCATCTCCCCCGCTACAATCTCCCCATGAGCACTAAGACTGTCATCGCCACCTCCGGCGCGCCTGCCGCCATCGGGCCGTACTCCCAGGCCACCAAGGCCAACGGTTTCCTCTTCACCTCCGGCCAGATTGCCCTCGATCCTGCCACCATGCAGGTCGTCTCCGGCGGCATTGCCGAGCAGACCACCCGCGTGCTCGAAAACCTGAAGGCTGTGCTCGAAGAGGCCGGCACCTCGTTCGGAAATGTCCTCAAGACGCTCGTCTTCCTCAAGGATATGAATGACTTCGCCGGCATGAACGAGGTCTACGCTCGCTACTTCGCACCCGAAGGCGTCACCCCGCCGGCGCGCTCGACCGTCGAGGTCGCCCGCCTGCCCAAGGACGTGCTGGTCGAGATCGAGCTCGTAGCCCTGGTCTAAACGTGCATCGGGCCGCGCCGGTGTAACCGAAGCGGCCGGATCTCATCCAATGGAGTGAAAGGAGCGCACCCAGCTATGTCCGAAACCAAGATCGAGAAGATCCACAAATCCGATGAGGAGTGGCGCGCCCAGCTCACGCCCGAGCAGTACTACATCGCGCGGCAGAAAGGCACCGAACCGCCCTTCTCCGGCGCGTTCTATCGCCACAAGGAAGACGGCGTCTATCACTGTGTCGCCTGCGATGCTCCGCTGTTCGTCTCAGAAACGAAGTTCGACTCCGGCTGCGGCTGGCCGAGCTTCTACCAGCCCATCGCCGGCGCGCTTGACGAGCACGAAGACCTCAGCCACGGCATGCGCCGCGTCGAAGTCACCTGCGCCCGCTGCGGAGCCCATCTGGGCCACGTCTTCCCCGACGGTCCCAAGCCGACCGGCGACCGCTACTGCATTAACTCCGTGTCGCTGAACTTTGAGAAGGCGAAGTAAAGGCAGATCGGCAACGCGACGCTGCACAACAGCCCGGGAGCGATCCCGGGCTGTTGTGTTCAAGTTGCAGGATTTCCGCCCGTCACCGGCCGGTCACCGGTCCTCCCAGCGCGATCCCGGCGAAGCGCTCCGGCAGCGCAATCGAATACGTCACGAATGGAGCTTCGGCCGCGGCCTTTCCATCTTCTGACGGTCCGGGCGCTACCGGCTGCTTGATCGGGATATACAGTCTGCGGTCGCGGCTGAGGAACGATCCATCCGGCCGGACCAGTGTCGGATCGGATGCGAGCACGGCGGTCTTCCCCGAAGGCGCAAGCACCGTGATGTGCTGCGTGATCGTCTCCGAAAAATAGACATTCCCCTTTGAGTCCATCGAGCAACCACCAGAGAAGTTGTTCTGGTAAACGCGCTCTACGTGTTCCGCCAGCTCATGATTGGCAAGAGCCTCGTCGTTCAGATAGCGCGTCTCGACGCGATAGAGCGGGCCGGTCGGCGAAGCCCAGTAGAGCCACTTTCCATCTGCCGTGATTTCGATAAGGTCGCTGTTCGGCGGATGAAAAGTCTGGCCGCCCTTGATGTGCGCGAGGATAGCCGGCACCTGTGTCGGCGACGCCTTCACCACCGTATCGCCGGAGAGCCGGCGCAGCGTCTTTCCCGTAGCAAGATCATGCACGAGGATGCCGCCAAGGCCCGAATCTGTGATGTACATCCTCGAACCGTGAAACCGCAGATCGTTCATCTGCGCGCCGGGCGGCAGGATGGTTTCGTCGAAGCGCAGGATGCGGAGGACTGCGCCGGAACGTGGATCGAGCTGCACAACCTTCTGCGCGCCCGGACGAGGCGTTGCATACTCCTCACCGAAGACATTCGCACTCAACGAGCCCTGGTCGACACACCACACCGTGTCGTCCGCAAAGATATGCACCGAGTTGAGATAGACGAAGGCCTCACGTCCGTCATCACCCGGCTTCCAGTCGTTCCAGCTATTTCCGGGAAACGGCACGAGCGAGCCATCCGGCTGCCGCCGTGCGAGCGACGGCGTGGGTTTGTCATGCGCATACCGTGGCAGGCCGAGAAACAGAACGTTGTCGCTTGTCAGCGCGACCTGATTCGCCATCCATGGCGATCGGACCGCGACCGTCAAGGAAAGCGGACGATCTGTCTCGTGCGCAAAAGAAGTCAGGCCGGAAGCACTGGCCACTCCCACAGCGGCCAGAAAACGGCGGCGAGTCATCTGCAATCGGGATTTCCTCTTCATCTCCTGCTTGTGACGTGCAGACAGAAGAGGAGGTTTCCTTCCGGCAGGACACGGCCCTGCGCCACCGCAAGCAATTCCACGGTGCACGGCCCATGCTTGCCCGCTTACAACGCGCTCGTATCCGGATCCAGATAGACACTCTTCACGAAAGCCGAAGCATCTGTGCTGTGCCAGTCCGGATGTTCCTGCTTCAGCCTTGCGCTGATCTCCGCGCCGGCCTGCTCCGCGCTCACGCCCTGCGCCTTCATGGCAATCGCGCTGGTGCGAATCTCCGCGATCAGCCTGCGCTCCTCGGGCACCAGGGAGTCATTTCCCGGAAGGCTGTGATCGGGCACCACGTGCTTCGCATGCAGTTCTGCGATTTTGTCGACGACCTTGAGCCACGTCGTCGGTGTGCCGCCCTTGCCGTAACCCGTGTAGATCGTTGGGATGGTCGCATTCTGCACCACGTCGCCCGAGACCAGCGTCGCATCCGGCTCAACGAAGGTCAGCTCGTCGCCCTGCGTATGCGCCTCACCGAACCACAGCAGCCGCACCGTCACGCCACCACCGAGGTCCACCTTCACCTCGTCATGAAAGGTCACATCCGGCGTGCGGAAGGCGACATCCTTCAGCAGTTCGCGATTCTCCTCGGAGCGATCGGCGAAGGACTTCACCATGGGCAGCCCGTATTGCTCGACCTCCGCCTGCTGCACATCATTGCGGATGAGCGTCGTGCCCGCGGGAAATCCCTGGTCGCCTGCGGCATGCTCGGGATGAAAGTGAGTTGTCGTGAGAAAGATGCGCTTGCCCGGCGCCAGCTTCGCGGCAAAGCCGGCGGCGATGGCGCCCATCTTCGGGCCGAGCCCGGTATCGACGACAAGCACGGAGCGATCTCCCACCACCACGGCGATGTTGGGATTGCCCTTGATCATCCACACGTGCTCGGAGATGCGCACCGGGGTATCGGCGGCCGTCATCTTCCACTGGTGAGGATCGGTGGAGGCCGTTTGAGAGAACGCCGGGGCTGAAGCAGCAGCAGCCATCAGAGCAGAGGCAACAAGGCTGGCGAGGAGTTTCATCATGCCCATAATCTACAGAATGCTGCCTCCAAACGCAGAAAAGCCCGGCCGCATAAGCCCGGGCTTGCACGCTGTATCTCTCAAAACTTCGGAGCATGCTGCATCTATTGGATCTGCTCATGAGGCTTCTGCTTGCTCCGGATCCATGGATCTCCCGGCTTGGCCCGTTCTGCGCACCATCCCAGGGGAAGATCAGCCAATTCAATCAGGCTTGGATCTTTATCGATCGGATGATGGAAGCAGGAGAGTACCGGCCCTCCGCCCTCCACCATACTGTCCCCCAGAAATTGCCAGGCCCCGTCTTCCTCGTCATGCGAGACAAAAGTGATTGCTTCCGTGCCCAGATGAACAGTCTTCGAGAGAAACACCCGAGTGTGAGGCGGATCTGGAAATTTCCAGTCAAAGAGACTGCTACCGGGATCCGCCGCAGCCCAAAAATCGGCCTCAATGCTCGTCATGGGAACATCCGATTGCATCAGCGGCTGCGCGAATATCGAGTCGAATCCCTCATCTTCGGGAAATCGATTCTCGCGGTCCGGAAAGACGGCCTGCAACACGGGGAACGGTCTGCCTTCGTAGTACCAGAGCGCCCACCCCATCAGATGTTTGATCCATTTGGGATCTACTGGCCGGAACTCGCAATCGACATTCGCGAGTAGGCCGGAATGGCGCCCTTGAGTCAGATCGACTCCTTGCCTTAAACGAACTGCAGCTTCGTTTAGCAGGAAGTGCGCGGTTTCAAGCCGCAATCCGACCGTAAGAATCTCAGGCTGTCCCGAAGTGTCGTAGACACCGACAGTAAAGGACCATCCACGGCCCGCATCACTGGCCTTGATGTTCACTACACTGCACCCGAACTGCTCGATATTCGAGATCGTTCCAGATTCGTCATCACTCAGACCCTCGGCACGAAATCTTCGCGTGCGCTCGGTTTGAAACTTCGGTGTTGTGCCGCTCACTGTTGCTCCACCCTATGACGTTCTCTCTTCGAACTCTATTAAAAACTCGCTAGGTCATCGATGTGAATGCATCGCCGAAATCTGGAAGCCTAGACGGGTACTCAGACGCAGAAAAGCCCGGGATTGCTCCCGGGCTTTTCCTGAACTTGAGTAAAAGAGAAGGAACTAAGCCTTCACGACCTTGCCGCTCTTGATGCAGCTGGTGCAGACGCGCAGCTTCTTCGCATTGCTGCTGCCCTCGACCTTTGCCTTCACCGGGCGCAGGTTCACGTTCCAGCGGCGACGGGTGACGTTGTGCGCGTGCGAGATGTTGTTGCCGAATTGCGGACCCTTGCCGCAGATTTCACAAACCTGTGCCATGACAGACTCCAAGACCTGAATTGTTCGCGCTGACCAGGTCCGTGCATGTCTCCCGCGCTGTACTACAATGTCGCAAAGAGAGCGGGCGGATTCGAGCGGGGTTTCCCCACCACTGGCGCCGAAGCTTCAGTGTAGCCCAGACCGGCTCTATGGGCAACTCCTGCCTGTGAAATTGCTGTCGAAAGCATTGACCGCACCCTCTGTCCTCGATAGAATCAAATGGTTTGGCGATTCTGCCTTTCGTTCTGTAAGGCCGCCGGATGATTTGGGGCGTTCCGCTGTGGTTTGCGAAACAATCCTGAAGCGATCCGACCGGCCGCGTCACTTCCCTATACGCAGACAGTTCGCGTGGAAGTTGAGACCGGAGCGAGCACAATCCGCCCGAGCTACGAGATTGGCATTGCGCGCGGCTTGAGCCGCCCGCTGGAGGAACTATGTACGCGGTCATCCGCACTGGTGGAAAGCAGTATCGCGTCGCCCCGGGCGATGTGGTGAAGATTGAGACGACGGAAGCCGGCGAAAACGGCTCTGTCGAGTTTGCCGAAGTTCTGGCCTTTGCTGGCGAGAACGGCATCAGCAAGCCGGCATCGGCCAAGGTTCTGGCCACCGTCCTCGGCGAAGGCCGCGGCGATAAGATCCTGGTCTTCCACTACAAGCGGAAGAAGCAGTACAAGAAGCTGCAGGGTCACCGTCAGAATTTCACC
The DNA here is from genome assembly GCF_047605705.1 of Silvibacterium sp. Taxonomy (NCBI): domain Bacteria; kingdom Pseudomonadati; phylum Acidobacteriota; class Terriglobia; order Terriglobales; family Acidobacteriaceae; genus Silvibacterium; species Silvibacterium sp. The sequence continues at coordinate 35,524 of NZ_JASGFD010000012.1, forward strand.
GAAGTTCGCATCGACTCGATCGAAGTGGACGGCAACAGCTACAGCGCCGCCAAGTAAGCGCGCGGACTAAAGAGGATCAGCAATGGCACACAAAAAAGGTCTTGGAAGCTCTAAAAACGGCCGCGATTCTAACGCGCAGCGGCTCGGCGTCAAGAAGTTCGGTGGTGAGATTGTCACCGGCGGTTCGATCATCGTCCGCCAGCGCGGCACCCGCCTCAAGCCCGGCCTCAACGTCGGCATCGGCAGCGACGACACGCTCTTCGCCAAGATCGATGGCCGCGTGAAGTTCGTCGACCGTGGCCGCACCGGCCGCTTCGTCGCGATCGAGCCCATCGCCGCCGAGTAATTCCCGGCGCAATCAGCAAGTCAGCAGTACGAACGGCCAGTGGGAGCTTGCTCCTGCTGGCCGTTTTCGTTTCAGCGATAAAGCAGCTCACAGCTAGCCGCAATGACGGCCAGTAGACCCGGCCCCCTCCAAACGCGAAAGCGGCCAGCGGGAGATCCCCGTTGGCCGCTTTGTCTTTAACCGCTTGTGGCTGGCTACTCTATTGCCTAGCTCGCCGAATTCTTCGTCATCACGCGTTCGACCACCTTCTCCACATCCTGCAGGAAGAAAGCCTGCGACTGGCCCATGGCCACGTGCGCAGGATTATGGCCGAGTGCCGTGGCAATCTCGTTCCAGCGCATCAGCGGCGAGGTCTCGGGCAGCCTGCTCTCCACCTTCACATGCTCCGGGAAGAGGAAGTAGACGCTCCAGAAGGAAACCGTCATCAATGTCACGCTCGAGAGGATAGCCGCGCACAGCAGGTAGCCGCCGGGATGGCCTCCCAGCCAGATGGCCACACCCAGCTGCGTAAGCGCTTCAATACTGAAGCCCATCGCAATGCCGAAGATCCGGCTGCGAACCGAGCGGCCAAGCGTGTGAAGGGTCAGAGTGAGGAAGAGCAGCAGGCAAAGTTCGAGGATGCTCGCGCACTTCATCAGCTGGGCGCCCAGCACGGTGATGCGGTACTGGCCGGAGTGAAGCGGGAACACCGCGAACCCCGTCATCAGAAGCGAAACCACCGCTACCCAACGGAAGACGATTCTGCCCAGCCGACGGAGACCTGCCAGAGGCGTCATGAGTTCATTGAAGATCTGGCGCACCGCGAAGACGATCGTCACTGTTCCAGCCAGATAGCTCAGCCAGAACAGCGCCATGCAGCAGATCATCTGCAGCCGCGAGCCGGCCGCATCGGACGGCGAAAGATGGAGCAGGACTGCCAGCCCCACGCCGCTCACCAGGCGCAAAATCAGATACGCGATTACCGCCGGGTATCGACGCTTCAGACCTGCGCGCAGCGCAGCAGCCAATGCCACCCCATTCAGGAGCGGCTCGAGCAGGCTCAATATCGGAAACAGGGAAGCAATCGAAAGCATGGGTTTTCCCGGGGATCAGCGATAACAGAATATCTCGACCTAGCCCTCCACTCAATCACAGAAACAGGCGATCTCCTCATACCACCTTTGGGGGACCGCATTCCGCTGAACGGAAAGGCCCAAACTCGAGCTCCGACTCAAAAGCAGACCGGCATCGCAGCATTTCAGCATCGGATCCAACCTCCAGTTCAGCGCCTGATCCAGCCCCGAAGCCGTCTCCAACTGGTACCCCATCCCAGGCAGGTTTTCAGGGCTCGCCTGTGCTAGAATGGGAGTGTAGATTTCTAGGCAAAAACCTTTCACTTTCAAGACTTTAGTTCCCATTACGACCGTCCTGGTCCGGAAAGTGAAGAGGAGCCAAATCGGAGTTCCATGTCCCAAAAAGAGCTAGAACTTACGACCGAAGTCCCCACCGGGGAAATCCCAGCCTCCAACGGAAAACCGACCGGCGCTTATACCAGCGATAACATCAAGGTTCTAGAGGGTTTAGAGGCGGTACGTCTGCGCCCGGCCATGTATATCGGCTCCACCGGCGAGATGGGCCTGCATCACCTGGTCTATGAGGTCGTCGACAACTCCGTCGACGAAGCACTCGCCGGATTCGCCAAAAAGATCGACGTCATCATCCACGTCGACAACTCGATCACCGTTATCGATGACGGTCGAGGCATCCCGGTGGATATGAAGACGCTGGATAACGGCGAGAAGATGCCTGCCGTGCAGGTCGTTCTCACCAAACTCCATGCCGGCGGCAAGTTCGATTCGTCCACCTACAAGGTCTCCGGCGGTCTCCACGGCGTCGGCGTCTCGTGCGTCAACGCGCTCAGCGAAGAGTTCGATGTCGAGATCTGGCGCGACGGCAGCACCTACGAGCAGGATTACTCCAAGGGCGCGCCCATCTCCGAACTGCGCCAGGCCGGCACCTCGAAGAAGCGCGGCACCAAGGTGCACTTCCTGCCGGACAAGAGCATCTTCTCGGTGACCGAGTACAACTACGACACGCTGGCCCAGCGCCTGCGCGAACTCGCCTTCCTGAACAAGGGCCTTGAGATCACCCTCACCGACGAGCGCGTGACCGATCCCAAGACGGGCGAGGCCAAGCGCGCCGAGTTCCGCTACGCGGGCGGTATCGCCGAATTCATCAAGCACATCAACAAGGGCAAGCAGATTCTTCATGACAAGCCGATCGTCATGGAAGGCTTCCGCGATAACGTCGATATGGAGATCGCTCTCCAGTACAACGACAGCTATTCGGAAACCGTCTTCTGCTTCGCCAACAACATCAACACGGCCGATGGCGGCACGCACCTCTCCGGCTTCAAGACCGCGCTGACCCGCACCATCAACTCAGCCGGCCAGCAGCTCGGGCTCTTTAAGGACGTGAAGGAGAACCTCTCCGGCGATGACGTCCGCGAAGGCCTCGTTGCCGTCATCAGCGTCAAGCTGCCGCAGCCGCAGTTCGAAGGCCAGACCAAGGGCAAGCTCAATTCGGACATCGCCGGCATCGTGCAGGCTCTGGTCAACGAGAAGCTGGGCATGTTCCTCGAGCAGAACCCGCAGGTAGCCAAGCGCATCATCAACAAGGCCATCGAAGCAGCCCGCGCCCGCGAAGCGGCGCGCAAGGCCCGCGATCTGACCCGCCGTAAAGGCGCTCTCGATGGCGGCGGCCTGCCCGGCAAGCTGGCCGACTGCTCCGAACGCCAGCCGGACCGCTGCGAGCTCTACCTCGTCGAGGGTGAGTCCGCAGGCGGCACCGCCAAGCAGGGCCGCGATCGCCGCTTCCAGGCGATCCTGCCTCTGAAGGGCAAGATCCTAAACGTCGAGAAGGCTCGTTACGACAAGATGCTCGGCCACGAGGAAATCCGTGCGATGATCACCGCGCTCGGCACCGGCATCGGCAAGGACGACTTCGACCCGGCCAAGCTGCGCTACGGCAAGATCATCCTCATGACGGACGCCGACGTCGACGGTTCGCACATTCGCACGCTGCTGCTGACCTTCTTCTTCCGCCACATGAACGAGCTGATCAAGCGCGGCCATGTCTACATCGCGCAGCCGCCGCTCTACAAGATCAAGAAGGGCCGCTTCGAGCAGTACATCAAGGACGACCGCGACTTCGTGAAGGTGATGGTCAAGCGTGCCTCCGACGGCATGATCGTTCGCCATGGCGATGCGGGAGAGAAGCTCGAAGGCGCCGCACTGACCAAGTTCATGGGTCATCTGAACGATTACCTCGGCTTCTTTGAAAAGCTGAACAAGCGCCTGCGCAACGAGGAAATCACCACGCTCCTCGCCAAGCTGGAGCTGGTTCGCCGCACGGACTTCGAGGGCGAGACTGCTCCCGAGAAGCTCGTGGCGCTGCACGCAAAGCTCAAGGAGATCGAGCGCAAGTACCAGTTCAAGGGCCTGTCTGAGCCGGTACGCGATGAAGAGCACCAGGCCTGGTCGCTAAGCTTCACCGACGCTCAGGGCGCGACGCGGCACATCGACTGGACGCTGGCCTCGACGCCGGACTATCGCCAGACCATGGCCAAGTACGCGCAGATCAAGGACTCCCTGGAGCCGCCGTTCTTCGTCGAGTACGCGCCCAAGGGCTCGGCTGCCAAGGTTGCGGAAGCCGCGGAAGCAGAGGCCGAGGAGACCGAAGGCGAGACTACCGGTGAGGCCGAAGCGGGCCGCCCGGCGCCGAAGCGCGCTGGCCGCATCTCGCTCGATCCGGTCGAGAAGCAGACCCCGCAGGAGCTGTTCGAGTACGTCATCGATCAGGGCCGTCGCGAGTACCAGGTTCAGCGCTACAAGGGCCTCGGTGAAATGACCTCGCCGCAGCTCTGGGAGACAACCATGGACCCCGAACGCCGCACACTGCTGCAGGTCAAGCTCGAGGATCTTGCCGAGACCGAGACCATCTTCACTACGCTGATGGGTGAAGATGTCGAAGCCCGCCGCAAGTTCATCGAGGAGAACGCCCTCGATGTGAAGAACCTCGACATCTAACGCAACCAGCAATCACGCATACACAGACACCGCGCCGGAATCGCTCCGGCGCGGTTTTCTTTTCTGAAAGAACCTCTGGCATTACAACAAGTCGCTGAAAGGTGTATCCGGTGTAATGCGCTTTGCCGACAGCGTCCCGGTAAACGATGCGTAGACATTCCCCGACGTGTCATACGCCTTCAGGACGAACGTGCCGGTGTAAGAGTTGCCATCGGCGCTGAGTGTGATCTTCTCCGTAATCTGGCCTCCCGCCTGCGGCGCTCCCACAGTTTCGGCTGGCGCCGTCGGGTCATATACGTTGCCCTGCCACGGAAGGTGATTGAGATAGTAGCTGCGGTATCCGGTGCGCTTCCAGACTCCCAGGCAGAAGTTCCCATCCTGCGCCGAGCGTGAGGAGTTCATGATCTCTGTGCCGTCGTCATGCCACACCACGACAGAATTATCGATCACGACTCCGCCCGTGACCGGCACGGGCTGACCGTTCTGCGTCTGCGCGGTGAAGATCACGTGCCACATGCCAACGATCGACGGCTCGTGTTCATCGTATCCGTGAAATGCCGCCGCAACGATATGCGGCGACGCTGCACCATAAGCAGGATGCCAGCTCGAGGGCCTGATGGGTTTATCCAGCAGACCACATTGCGCCATGGCCACAGGCGCAAGCGATGAAACCAATGCCAGCGCCACGATACCTGCAATCCATTTCCAGCTCCGGATCTTCATGTGGGTTCTCCTTTTCGGCATCTGTGCCGACGGGAAGAAGAAAAGCGCCGAACGACCCTTGCAGGCAATGAAGCGGAGGTAAAGCTGGAGGTAAAGTTCTGGTGAACCGCTAAATCCTTTCCAATCTGCCCCCTTCCCTGATACACCTTCCAGACACGGCGAGATGTATGCGTGAGGCGGCGCTGCGTGCTGACTTCCATGCCCAATCCGGAAGCTCGTCCCCCGGCCAGGGGACGTCCCGGTGCGATCTACGAGTTCCATGAATTCCGGCTCGATTGCGGTGGCTTCGAGCTGCGGAGAAGCGGTCATCCCCTGCGTATCGAGCGCAAGCCCATGGAGCTGCTCATCCTGCTGGTTTCCCATGAGAGCAGGCTGGTAACGCGGTCGGAAATCGCCAGGCAGCTTTGGGCAAGTGAAGTCTTTGTCGACACCGAGCACGGCATCAATACGGCCATTCGCAAGCTGCGTTATCTGCTGCGCGACGATCCCGATCACCCGCGCTTCATTCAGACCGTGACCGGCAAGGGATATCGCTTCATCGCTCCCGTCACGCTTGTCGCGCCGCTGGTGCCGGCTAAGGTCGACACGGGACTAACGCCGGTGAATCCCCCTGCTGCATCGCGCAGGAGCATCGGTTGGTACTGGTATGCGGCCGCGGGGCTCTGCATGGCGCTTCTTGTCTTCGGCATCACGCTGTATCGCTCGCACCGCGGCGCCCCGCAGATCCGGTACACGCAATTGACGGACTTCACAGATTCCGCTGTCGGACCAGCGTTGTCGCCCGACGGCCACATGCTGGCATTCATCCGCGGCAGCGCGGCCTTCCTCAGCACCGACCAGATCTACGTCAAGATGCTGCCCGATGGTGAAGCCAGGCTGATCACCAACGATGCGCGGATGAAGTATGGACTCGCATTCTCGCCCGATGGCTCGCAGATTACCTATACCGTGCTCGAAGGCGCGACCTTCTCGACCTACTCCGTCTCTGTATTGGGCGGCGAGCCACATCTCCTGCTGGAAAACGCGGCAGGACTGACATGGCTCGATGCCGAACACCTCCTCTACTCCCGGGTCGAACCAGGCTCTGGTATCCATATGGGGATCGTCACCGCAGCCAGAAGCGGCGCGGGCCTGCACGCGATCTACTATCCCGGCCACATCCGTGGCATGGCTCACAATGCATTTCCCTCACCCGATCGCCACTGGGCCATCGTGGTCGAGATGGATGGAAGCGGAGCCTGGGCTCAGTGCCGCCTTATCGCGCTGGATGGGCCGGGCGCATCGCGGACGATCGGCCCAGCCGGCGCCTGTACCGCCGCAGGCTGGTCTCCCGACGGCCGCTGGATGTACTTCACCGCAACCTCGCAGGAGCAGAGTCACATCTGGCGGCAGCATTTCCCGCAGGGAGAGCCAGAGCAGATCACCTTCGGACCCACAGAAGAAGACGGGCTCGTTGTGGCTGCGAATACAGACGCATCGCGAGAGCACTCGTTGATCACCTCAGTCGGCGTGCATCAGAGCGCTCTCTGGATCCACGATGAAAAGGGGGAGCGCCCGCTCTCGTCCGAAGGCCAGGTCATAAATGACCTCTCGCCGCCAGTCTTCACCACGGATGGCCGCACCCTCTACTACCTCCTGAGACGCGAAGAGCAGACAGGCGCGGAGCTATGGCGTACAGCAGTAGACTCCGGGCAAAGTGAAGCAGTCTTTCCCGGCGTGTCCATGATCGCCTTCGATCTCTCCACGGATGGCAACAGGGTAGTGTACTCCACGGTGACATCCGGAGGCACAACACAGCTGTGGACGGCACTCATCGACCGAAGCGTGCCCGCGACGCAGCTGGGCATCGCCGGCGCCCGCAATCCACACTTTGGAGAGAACAGCCAGATCCTCTTCGAAGAGACGGAGGGTCACGCAAACTATCTCGAGCAAATTGATTTCAATGGATCGCACCGCTCACGGGCGCTGACACAGCCCATCCTGAATTTTCTCGGCACCTCACCGGACAAGCGCTGGGTGCTCGTCTCGGTCCCTGCTTTACCGGCAGAGAACCGGCCCGCGGTCGTGGGACTCCCGCTGCACGGAGGCAATTCCGTACTCATTTGTGAAGGGTACTGCGTGCCTCAGTGGTCGACGGATGGAAAGACCTTCTTCATCACCGTCGAATTTCCCTCGCGCAACAGCATCGGGCGCACCCTTGCGATTCCCGTGGCCCCGGGCCATGAGCTGCCGGATCTGCCGGCTGAAGGCATCTCTGGTCTCACGAAATGGAACACCCTTGCCGGAGCCAGATCGATCGGCCGCAGCGAGCTCGTGCCGGGCAAAGATCCCGAGCATTACGCGTGGGTGGAAACCTCCGTCCATCGCAATCTTTACCGCATTTCCCTGCCCTGAGACCGAATCACACATCGGAACGCCAGGTTGATAAGATCAGGACAGCGATTCGGCATGCGCTGTGAGCTGCACTGCGCGTGAGGCCGCGAGGATCAACACCGCGCCGGAACGATGCCGGTTCAGGATCACGCTCATCGCTACCTGTTGACGATGACTCTCCCTCTTTTCCAGGACGGGCGCCTTGAGGCGCTTCACAACGCGCTGCTCGCGGCCTACGGTCCGCCTCCGCCACGCGAACCCTGGCCCCCGCTGCGTCAGTTCATCTATTCCATGCTGTCGTCACGGACGAAGACCGAGACCTCGCACGAAGTGCTCTACGCGCTCGAACGGCACTTCGGCAGCTGGGAAAAGGTGCGGGATGCTTCGCCGGACGAAGTCCTGCATATCGTCGCACCCGCCACCTTCGCAGAAGAGAAAGCGCCGTGGCTGCAGAAGGCCCTGCGCCGCATCACACGCCAGAACGGCGGCCGGCTGAATCTCGACTTCCTGCACGGCGAGTCCGAACAGCGCATCCGCCGCTGGCTTGAGAGCTTCGACGGAGTCGGTCCCAAGACCAGCGCCGCCGTCGTCAACTTCAGCACCATCCGCGGCTCCGCGCTGGTCATCGATTCGCATCATCAGCGCATCGCCGAGCGCCTGCGCCTCGTGCCGAAGGGCACGCCGACCGCGACCACGGAACAGAAGCTGCGCGACCTCGCGCCCGTGAGCTGGGGACCGGAGATGCTCGACGATCATCATCGCCTGGTAAAGCTGCACGGCCAGCGCGCCTGCACCGCGCTCGACTGGGAGCGCAACTGCTCGCGCTGCCCTCTGCTCTCGATGTGTCCCACCGGAGAAGAGGTGCTCGCTGGCCGCCGGACGCTCGTCCTCGACACGCGACCGGTATAGTGTCAGGTGTGGCCACAGAGCTGACGCAAAGATTGAGATCGCCGCTCATCGCGTGGCGCAGCAAAGATCGCAAAGGCAAGTGGCTCTTCGCAGCGGCATCGCTTGCGATTGCGCTGGCGGCAATGTGGATCATGGCTGCGCTCACGCTCGTCTCGCTGCGCTGGATCGATCCGCCAACCACGGCCGTTCACATCGAACGCAGAGTGCAATCGTGGTTCAGCTCCGCGCCTTACCAGCTGCGCTACCGCTTCGTTCCGCTGCAGCAGATCTCCCCAGACATGCAGCACGCCGTCATCGCTGCCGAAGACGGACGCTTCTACCAGCATCACGGCTTTGACTGGCAGCAGATCAGGATCGCAGCAGAGGAAGACCGAGAGGGCGTGCGCACCCGCGGCGCCTCCACGCTCACCCAGCAACTGGTGAAGAACCTCTTCTTCGGGACCGGCCGCTCGATCCTGCGCAAGGTCGCGGAAGCCTCCCTTGTACCGGTCGCCGAGACGGTGCTCGGCAAGCGCCGCATCCTCGAACTCTATTTGAACGTGGTGGAGTGGGGACCGGGTGTCTATGGCGCCGATGCCGCCTGCGAGTATTACGACCACGTTCCTGCAAAACGCGTGAGCCGGCAACAGGCCGCGCGGCTCGCAGCCATTCTTCCAGCACCGCTGCGGCGTCGTCCTGAGCGGATGAACAGCTACAGCGGCATCATTCTGCGCCGCATGACGCAGATGGGCTGGTAGCAGCTCCGCGCAAGGCGTTAGAAAATGATGCGCATCCTCGCGCCCATCAGCACCGTCGAGTAGGTCTTAGCCGCGTTCGTCGGATGAATGGAAATCTCCATATCCGGCCCGACCTCCACGCTCGTCGTCATGCGCAGCCGGTAGAAGGTTTCGATCACGCCCTCCTGCCGCTTGCCCTGCCCCGTGCTTGGCTTCGTCCAGTCAAAGGAAGCTCCGAAAAAGTCGCTGCGTCGCCCGAAGGGCTTTGTATCCACCACGCCCACGGATTCGATCTGCTTCGTTGCCGTGCCTTTGTCGGTCGACTGCGAGAAGCGTCCGAACGGCGCCCATCCGTTGCCGAATTCATGGTCGAAGCCGATGCCACCACCATGCCCGCTGCCCAGCGCTGCCGTGTCATTACGCCACAGGACGCCACGATAGTTGATCCAGCGGCTCCCCGGAAATCCTTTGAACCAGCCGACCTCAATCGCCTCCAGATACTTGCGGTCGGCAAGTGTTTCGATGTTTCGCTGCTGCGCGCCCTCGGTATCGACGGCGAGCGCGTGGATAAACAGCCGGGGCGTGGCCTGGAACTCCATCGCCGCGCCGCCTGCATACGTTCCGTCTGACGCGATGGCAAGATCGCCGTCGTTCTCGCCGTTGAGAAACTGCGTGCGCTCGTCATTGTTGAACATCGAGAGACTGATGTGCTGGTTCGGATGCAGTTTGCCCACGTAGAACGAGAGCCGCCGCGCGAGAAAATCCTGCCGCCAGTAGAGAATGTTCAGCGTGATCGGCTCCTGCTCACCACCGCCCTGCAGACAGTTGAGATAGAGTCCCGATCCTAGCCTGTCGCTCAGGTTCCACTGCTGACTCATGCCGATGTTCGTGCCCGAGCGCACCAGCAATCCGATCGAACCTGCCGTCGACTCGGAGTTATACACCGCCCAGTTGCCGTTCACGTCGAGACGGCCGCTGAGCTGGTCATGCCGCACTCCATCCGGCGTGACCGTGGCGTATTGATTGAGAAACGTGTACGTCGCGCCGAAGTTGATATGCGTAACTCCGGTCGCCCAGTTCTCTGCCATGCGGAAAGGCTTCATCGGCCATCCCAGCGGATCGCGCGCATACAAAGGATCAACCGGAATCTTCGCCATCGGCGCAGCGATCGCATCAAGCTCCTGCTGGATGGACCGCTGCTGCGGAAAGATCGCCGGAATCGCCTGAGGCTGAAAGCGCGCATTCCTCTGCGGTTCGCTCTGAATCGTCTCAGTCGGAGGCGTTCCCTGCGTCTTCAGCTGACCGGTCGCATCCTGCGCCCACACTGTTCCCGTTGCCAGTACTCCGCCCACTACGGCGGTCATCCACCGACCCAGCGATCGTGCCCGTTCCCTTGCCAAGTAAAAGATCCTTTCCAAATCCGGCATGCGCCCGCACATACGATGCCGCGCCCATCCCAACCAGTGGCAAAAGAATACTAGCTCGGGCGCATTGGAACCGATCGACACAGCCCGTGCATCCTCAACGCCGCAGGCCGCGAAAGAATGCGCGCAGATCTGCCGCCAGCAACTCCGGCTCTTCCGCCGCGGCGAAGTGACCACCGCGCGGCATCGATGTCCAGCGTTGCACATCGAAACCGCGCTCCACCCACTCACGCGGCGGACGGCTGATCTCCTTCGGGAAACATGCGACCGCCGTGGGGGTGGAGACAAAATCCTCCGCAGAAAAATGCAGCGGACGCTTCCTCCCCTCGGAATACATCAGGAAGGAAGAGGCGATGGTTCCAGTCATCCAGTACAGGGTCACATTCGTCAGCAGCTCGTCTCGCGAAAAGCTGCGGTAAACATCGCCATCGCAATCGGACCACTCGCGAAACTTCTCCAAGATCCACGCGGCCAGCCCCACGGGGGAATCGTTCAGCGCATACGCCGGTGTCTGCGGTCTCGTCGCCTGAAGATGCGCATATGCGCCGTTGCTGTCATACCATCGCGCCGCGTTCGACAGGAACTGCGATTCCGCCTCCGTCAACACCGCGCCGTCGCCAAGATACGGTTTGTACGAGCCAGGAATGTAGTTGAGATGAATGCCGATCAGCCGCTCACTGTGCCGCAGACCCAGCGCAGTGGTCACACCCGCGCCAAGATCTCCACCCTGTGCTGCGAAGCGTTCGTAGCCGAGCGCCGTCATCAGCTCGCTCCAGACTTCTGCGACGCGAAATACGTTCATGCCCTGCCTACGCGGACGATCGGAAAATCCAAACCCCGGCAACGAAGGAATGACGACATCGAAGGAATCCGCAGGATCGCCACCATGCGCCGCCGGGTCCGTGAGCAGTGGAAGAATCTCCAGCATCTCCACAAAAGAACCGGGCCAGCCATGCGTCAGGATCAACGGCATCGGATCCGGTCCTTTGCCTCGCACATGCAGAAAATGCACGGCGCCTTCCTCTGCCTGATAGCGAAAATGCGGAAGGGTGGAAAGCCGATCCACCTGCGCCTTCCAGTCGAAATCCTCACACCAGTAGCGGCAAAGATCGATCAGAAACTCCCGATCGACGCCGTGAGCCTCATTGGATTCCGGCAGAGCATCGGGCCAGCGTGTTCTCTTCAGGCGATCGCGCAGATCTTGGACCGCGGAGGAGGAGAAAGGGATCGCAAACGGTTCGATTCGGTTCATCACGTCTCTCAAGCTGCAGGTGCAGAAGCGCAGTGCTACTAGCCTAATGGAACACAGCGCACGCATCCTCTTCCGTATACTGCGAATCAATCCGCATTCCGAGGTCCCTGCTCGCATGTCCAGCCAGACGCTGCTCGATCGCCGCACCCTGCTTGCCCTTACCTCCCGTCTCGGCATCGCCTCCGTGCTCTTTCCCGGAGCCCTCTACACGCTTGCCGCGCAGGCGCAGGAGAACTCCGAAACGAAGCATGCGCCAGCCTATCCTCCGGTCACACCGCAGATGATCGATCAGGCTGCCGCTCTCGCCGGCATCACCATCGCATCCGACCAGAAGCAGATGCTCATCGCCGGACTCACCGAGTTCCGCCAGGACTACGACGCCATCCGCGAGCTGCATCTGCCGAACAGCGTCGCGCCCGCGTATGTCTTCGATCCCCTGCCGCCCGGCGCCATCGTCGACACGCAGAAGCAGCCGCCCGTCTACAGCAGGACCGTCGCCACCATGCCAGCCGAGATTGAAGACCTCGCCTTCGCGACCGTACCCGAGCTTGCCGACCTTGTGCGCCGCAAAAAGGTCTCTTCCGTCGACCTAACGCAGATGTACCTTCGCCGCCTGAAACGCTACGATCCACTGCTCCACTTCACCGTGAACCTCACAGAGGAGCGCGCCCTCGCACAGGCTCATGAAGCGGACGCAGACATTGCACGTGGCAAATATCGCGGCCCGCTCCACGGACTACCGTGGGGCGCGAAGGATCTGCTTGCAGTGAAGGGCTATCCCACTACGTGGGGCGCAGGCGGCTTTGAACATCAGGTCATCGACCAGGATGCCGTCGTTGTGCAACGCCTCGATGCCGCCGGAGCCGTTCTCGTAGCCAAGCTCACCCTTGGCGCGCTCGCCATGGGCGATTACTGGTATGGCGGCCGCACGCGCAATCCATGGAATCCGAAACAGGGCTCGAGCGGATCCTCCGCCGGTCCGGCTTCGGCGACCGCTGCGGGTTGCGTTGCGTTTTCTATCGGCTCGGAAACGCTCGGCTCTATCTCTTCACCCTCCACACGCTGCGGCGCAACCGGCCTGCGCCCGACCTTTGGCTTCGTACCTCGCACCGGCGCAATGGCTCTCAGCTGGACCATGGATAAACTCGGCCCCATCTGTCGCGCCGTGGAAGATTGCGCCATGGTCATGCAGGCCATCTACGGACCCGATGGCGAAGATCTCTCCACGCGCGAAGCCGCCTTTCATTGGAACGCCGATCTCGGGTGGCGCAAGCTGCGCGTCGGCTATATCGCCAGCGAGTTCGAAGCCGACAAGCCTCAGCCCGAGACTCCCATAAGGCCGGGTGAAACGGCGGAAGAAAAGAAGAAGCGCGAAGCAGAACGGCGCGAGGCCGAGGCGTATCGCGCGCGCCGCGAGTATGACCGCAGGTACGATCTCGCCGCGCTCGACAAACTGCGCAGCATGGGCGTGCAACTCATCCCCGTCGAACTTCCCGACCTGCCGTACAACGCCATCTCCACCATGCTCACAGCGGAGGCCGCAGCGGTCTTCGACGAACTCACACGCTCGGGCCGCGACCGGCTTCTCACACAGCAGGGCGATGGCGACTGGCCCAATCTCTTTCGCCTCCATCGCTTCTATCCTGCGGTCGAATACATCCAGGCCAACCGCGCACGCACACTCGCCATTCGCGGCCTGTCGAAACTATTCGAGCAGGTCGACATCATCGTCGCCACTTCGAACAGCCAGCAGCTCGTCGCAACGAACCTCACCGGCCATCCCGCCGTCATCGTGCCCAACGGCCTGCGCGGGGCCGACGCACCGTTGCCTCCGAAGACCGACACGGGCGACGACGACCAGATCGGTGGCCCCGGCACCCCGGTGAGCCTTACCTTCCTCGGCGCGCATTATCAGGATGCGAAGCTCTGCGCCTTTGCCCGCGCGTACCAGGATGCGACAGGCTTCCATAAGCTGCATCCGAAGCTTGGCCAGATGGGTGAGTCATGACGACGGCCTCCATCCGGCTCGCGGACATGCGCGATGCTGCGGCGATCGCGCATGTCCATGTCCAGAGCTGGCTCACGACGTACAAGGGCCTCGTGCCCGACAGCTATCTGGCCACACTGCAGGAAGCCGAACGCATTCCGCTCTGGCAGAAATGGCTCGCTCTCGATGTCGATATCTTCGTGGCCGATCTCGACGGCGCGGTCGTCGGCTTCGCATGCGGAAGCGCCATCCGCGAACCCCTCCGGCATTATGATGCGGAGCTCTATTCTCTCTATCTGCTCAGGGAAGTACAGGGGCGCGGCATCGGAAAATCTCTTCTCAGCACGGCTGCGAACGCGCTGCTGAAGCGAGGCTATCGAAGCATGGCGGTATGGGCGCTCGAGACGAATCCGGCCGTCCGCTTCTACGAGAAGATGGGAGCCCACTACCTGACGAGCAAGCAGATCAGGCTAGGCGGAGCGAAGCTGACCGAGATCGCTCTCGGCTGGCCTGATCTGCAATCTATCGGCGCAATTCAATCCGCTTAAGACGCGGCATTAAACAGCCTCTGCTTCCAGGAGCTCTTCCGCACCGTACAGCTTGCTGCGCCCCCGGCTGCGATCCTGGTCAAGCGTCATCATCGTGGCGCTGATGCGAGCCATCAGACGGCCTTCCTCATCGGTGATATCGCATTCGTAAAAGCTCAAGGTACGTCCCTGCTTCACCGCGCGCGCTGTCGCGCGCAGCGTCCCGGAGAGCGCCGGCCGCATGTAGCGGATGCTGGACTCGACCGTCGTCGCCGTCTGATCTTCCCTAACGGAAGCCAGATGAGCCAGACCGATGGCGGTGTCCGCGATCGCAAAGATCGCGCCGCCATGCGCGTACCCGAACATATTGTGTACCTGCGGCTCACAGGGCATGCTGACCACGACCTCGCCCGCGACAACACTCTCCACCGTGAAACCGAGTGTCGCGCCGAGCGGCATCATCGCTCCATTCCGCTCCCGTAACCGCTGCAATAGCTCCTGCATCGTGTGCTGGCTCCTCCGGGAAACCGCTTGACGAAGCAATTCCCGCCTTTCACTTTAGAGAGAACCCCGCACAATCCCCCAGCCGCGATCATTGAACATATGAAATTTCGCAGTGATCGGTTCAAATCCGGCATCCTTCATCTCAAAGCGCAGCGGATTTTGAGTAGCGCCGTAAAATAAAAAGCACATGCACATCTCATTCGATTCGGCCTTCCGGTTCAACTTCGCCGGGATCTGGCTGCTCGTGGCGTCGTTCCTCGCCGGAGCGCTGAATGCCGTCGCCGGCGGCGGTTCGTTCCTGTCCTTCCCTGCCATCCTCGGCGCGGGTGTGCCGCCCATTCAAGCCAATGCGACCAATACCGTCGCGCTCTGGCCCGGACAGTTCGCTTCCATCGCCGCTTACTGGGAAGACCTGAAGCACAACCTGAAGCTCATCTGGCCCCTTGGCTCGGCCGCGATTCTCGGCGGATGCACGGGCGGCATCGTGCTGCTGCATACCGGCCAGCAGACCTTCCTGAAGCTGGTGCCCTGGCTCCTGCTCATCGCTGCCAGCCTCTTCGCCGCGAGTGGTCCTATTTCGCGCTGGCTCAACCAGCGCTCGCGCGGCGTAAAGCAGGACACCGAAGTGCATGTACCGATGATCCCGCTCTTCCTGCTCACCATCGTCGTGTGCTTTTACATCGGATACTTCGGCGCCGGCGCAGGCTTCCTCATCATGAGCCTGCTCGCGCTCTTCGGCATCCAGAACATCAACCAGATCAACGCCCTTAAGGTCGTCACCACTACACTCGCCAACGGCGTCGCGGTCGTCGTCTTCATCGTGCGTGGGCAGGTACTCTGGCAGCACTGCCTGCTCATGATGGTCACTGCCGCAATCGGCGGCTATCTTGGCGCAAAAGGCGGCAAGCGGCTCGATCCGCGCATCGCACGCGCCTTCGTCATCGCTATCGGCTTCGGCATGGCCGGATATTTCTTCTGGAAAGCCTCGCGCTAACCATCGCTGCTCTGTTTCGGAGAAAATAGAAGCATGAGTCACGAGGGGATCAGGATGGTGTCGGCCGAGGAAGCCCGCCGCGCCGAAGAAGCCGACCGGCCGCTGTCGAAAGAGGCCACGGACCCGGCCAAGGTGCGCGTGCACAAAACCGAGGGCACCGGCATTGAGATCGATTGGAAAGATGGCCACCGCAGCGCCTGGACCTTCGCCTGGCTGCGCCTCGCCTGCCCCTGCGCCACCTGCGTGGAGGAGCGCGAGCGCGAAGGCCGCAAACCCGGCGAGCCAAAGGCGAAGCCTACCGAGTTGCTGCCCATGTACCAGGCGCCGCCGCGCCCTGAAACCGTCACCCCGGTCGGACGCTACGCGCTCACCTTCCACTGGAATGATGGCCACTCCAGCGGTATTTACTCGTGGGATTTTCTGCGGCGGCATTGCATCTGCGAAGAGTGCAAAGCCATTTCGATTAAAGGCTAGGCGTAGCTTCCAGCAGCGATCTTGTATACGCCTCGCGTGGCGCAGCGCATAGCTCGAGACTCGGTCCCTCTTCGACCAGCTTCCCCCGATGCAGCACCGCAATCCGCGTGGAGAGATAGCGCACCAGCGGCATCGAGTGCGAGATAAACAGGTACGTCAGTCCGAAGTCACGCTGCAGATCGCGCAGCAGATTGATGACCTGCGCGCCCACGCTCACATCGAGCGCCGAGACCGGCTCATCGAGCACCAGCATCTTCGGCCGCAGAATCAATGCACGCGCGATGTTCACCCTCTGCCGCTGTCCACCGGAAAACTCATGCGGATAGCGCTCCAGCGCGGTCTCGTCCAGCCCTACGGCTTTCAGCATCTCCGTCACCTTCGGCCGCACCTCCGCAGCCGGGCAGGCTTTGTGAATGAGCAGAGGCTCAGCCACCAGATCCTTCACACGCATGCGCGGGTTGAGCGCCGCGAATGGATCCTGAAAGACGACCTGCATGCGTCGGCGCAGGGCCCGCATCTCGCGCGCTGCGGCGCCGGTCACGGATTCGCCGTCGAAGATCACCTCGCCCGACGTCGGCTCGACCAGCCCCAGCACCATCCGTGCAATTGTCGACTTGCCAGAGCCCGATTCACCGACCAGCCCCAGCGTCTCGCCCTCGGCAATCGAGAAGGAAACGTCATCGACGACACGTGCATCCGGACCATATTGCTTCGAGAGGCCGCGAGCCTCGAGCAGCGCCATAGGGCGAGGATATCAACTTCGCCTAAATCACCGACGGATCGCCCGTAATCCCCACCTGCGGATGCACCGCCCAGTGCCGCTCCACCACATCCAGAGCCTCATCCACACTGTTTGCCAGCAGGATCAGCGAGCGTGTTTCCGGCTTGATGAAACCCTCAGCGAGCATATGATCCAGAAACGTCAGCATCGGGTTCCAGTAGCCGTCCACATTGAGCAGCACGCACGGGCTCGCATGGATCTTCAGCACCGCCCAGGTCACGATCTCGAAGAACTCGTCGAGCGTGCCGTATCCACCCGGCAGCGCGATGAAGGCATGCGACCGTTCGGCCATCAACGCCTTGCGCTCGTGCATCGTGCCCACCGCGTGCAGCTCGGTCAGCCGGCTGTGCGCGATCTCGCGCCCCATCAGCACTTCGGGGATCACGCCGATCACCGCGCCGCCCGCCGTCATGGCCGCATCGGCGACCGCGCCCATCAGGCCGACGGTCGCGCCACCATACACCAGTCCGTGACTCCGCTCGGCGATGGACCGGCCAAGCGCGCGTGCAGCTTCAAGATAAGAGGGGCGGCTGCCGGAGGCCGATCCGCAGAAAACAGCGATATTGTGTCGGGGAGAGGACATACTGCCGCCATCGTACCGCAGGCCTGTAAGAAGCGTTAGGCGAGCAGCTTCATTCCAGGAAGCTTCGCAGCATGGCGATCAAAGGTCACGGTGTACTCGCAGCCTGCATGATGTCCGAGCTGCGCGATCAGGCAGTCGGAGAAATCGGCGCGGGATTCTTCAAAAGCATGAAGCGCGGTGCGAACTGCCTCTCTCTGCTCCAACATCAACTCCTGGGTGTGCAGCAAGGCAGAAATAGCTTCGGCAATGCGATCCCGATCGAAGCTATAGGTCCGACTCAAGACCCAAGCCGTTTCGGCCAAAGTGATGAGAGAGATAAAGCCGGGATTCGTGACAGAAAGCGAATGCATGAGGCTACGGACACGGATCACCTGTTCGGGGTCGTCCTTTAGCAGATACCGAACCAGCACATTCGTGTCGAGCCCGATCATCCTTTCCGGGAGCCCTCGATCGCAATGTCCTCGTTCATCTGTTCGATGGAAACCGGCTTCATGCCTGGCCTATGCAGGATTCCCTCCAGAGACCGCACGGAAGTCGTCGGAAGGATCTCGTAACCGCCGGTCCGCTGATTGCGGACGAACCTCACCCGGTCTCCCGCTTTCAGGCCAAGCTCTTCCTTGACTTCTTCAGGGAGCATGATCTGGCCATCCGGGCTGAGTGTGACTGTGCTCATGCGATCACCTCACTCTCCATTCTTCTCCCTCTCATTCCGAAAAATCAAGAACATACCGGGGCGATAAAATGGAGAAGACACCTTTCGGATTGGACACATCCCCCTTGCGGCATTTACTGGACAAGCTGAATCCCGAGCAGCGCGCCGGCGTCGAAACCGTCGATGGCCCCGTGCTGCTGCTCGCCGGCGCCGGATCGGGCAAGACCCGCGTCATCACCCACCGCATCGCCTATCTCATTGAAGAGCGCGGCGTTGCCCCGGACGCCATCCTGGCCGTCACCTTTACCAACAAGGCTGCCAAGGAGATGGCCGAGCGCGTCGATAAGCTCATCGGCCACAGCTCGCTGGCACGGCCTCTTGTGGCCACCTTCCACTCCTTCTGCGTGCGCCTGCTGCGCCGCGATATCGAAGTCCTGCGTGTCGGCAACGAAGGCCTGACGAAAGATTTCGTCATCTACGACGAGAGCGACCAGCAGAACATCGTCAAGGCCGCCATGCGCCGCATGGGCATTGACGACAAGCAGCTCACCCCGCGCATCGTGCTCTCCAAGATCTCCTGGGCGAAGAGCCACATGATCGATCCGCAGGAGTACTACCTGAACTCGGCCGACGCCAACGGCGAGCGCATCGCGCATCTCTTCGAGGCTTATCGCAAGGAACTGCGCAAGGCCAACGCCCTCGACTTCGACGACATCCTCCTCGAAGCCGTGCGCGTGCTCAAGTCTTCCGCCGAGGTCCGCGAACGTTACAACCGCCGCTACCGCTACGTCATGATCGACGAGTACCAGGACACGAATCGCCCGCAGTACGAGCTCATGAAGCTGCTCGCAGGCGAGAAGAAAAACATCTGCGTCGTCGGTGATGAGGATCAGAGCATCTACTCCTGGCGTGGCGCGGACATCCGCAACATCCTCGACTTCGAGAAGGATTTTCCCGGCGGCAAGATCATCCGCCTCGAACAGAATTACCGTTCTACAAGCGTGATCCTGGAAGCCGCTTCCGCCGTCGTCTCGCGCAACACGCAGCGCAAGGGCAAGAACCTCTGGACCTCACGCGAGGGCGGCTCGCTCATCGGCTACTACGAAGCCCCGGACGGCGAGAACGAAGCACTGTATATCGCCGACACTATCCAGAAGTATTTCCGCAAGGTCGGCCCCGAGCAGGAAGAGCCGCGCGCGGCCGTGCTCTATCGCACCAACTCACAGTCGCGACTGGTGGAAGAGGCGCTGCGCCGCTACGGCATCAAGTACACCATGGTCGGCGGTTTCTCCTTCTACGATCGCGCTGAAATCAAGGACCTCCTCAGCTACCTCAAGTTCGTCCAGAATCCAGACGACTCGGTCGCTCTGCAGCGCGTCATCAACACCCCGGCACGCGGCATCGGTAAAACGACGCTCGAGACGCTGGAGCGCATCGCCCTCGAGACCGGCACCAGCACCTGGACAGCGATCCAGCGCGCGCTGCGCGAGAAGCTGCTGCCCTCGCGCGCATTGATTGCCCTCGACACCTTCCGCAAGATCATCGAGGACTCGCGTGCGATCCTCGCCGCCAACTTTGCCGACAAGCTCTCCGCGGATGTTGCCGCCGAGGAAGCGGTGAGCGACGCAGCCGAGCCCAATGACACCGCTACAGACTTTGCCTTCGGCGATGCGGCGGAAGAAGACAGTATCCTGGCCGAGGCTGGCGCTGAGGACGATGCCAGCTTCGACTTCGGAGACGAGTTCCAGACCGGCTTCTCCTTCGGTACAGCGGAACCGGACTCCTCGCCGATCTCGTCGCCGGGTCACACCGGGCCGGGAGAGGAACCTGAGGCTGCGGTCGACGCCGCGGCCTTCAATCCCTTTGCCGATGAGCCGCCGGTGCCGCATGCCTCGGCCTCCGGACGTCCGCTGCGCGCCGACAAGAAGGCGCCGAAGGTGGAGGAGGCTCCTGCGGCGGAAGCTGTGGAGACAAGCGGCCGCATCGACGGCTTCCGCGCCCCTGGCGACGCGGCCACGCTGCCGGAGCTGATCAAGTTTGTCATCGATCGCACCGGCTACATCCGCTCGCTCGAGGAAGAAGGCACGCCCGAGGCCTTCTCGCGCATTGAAAACCTGAAGGAACTCGCCAATGCCGCGCAGGATGCGCAGGAGCGCGGCGAGACGCTGGCCGAATTCCTCGACCATGCGGCGCTTTCCAGTGACACCGACCAGTACGACCCCGAAGCGCGCGTCACGCTGATGACGCTGCACGCCGCCAAGGGTCTCGAATTCCCGCTCGTCCTGCTGGCTGGCATGGAAGAGGGTCTCTTTCCGCATTCACGCACCCTCAACGATCCGAACCAGATGGAAGAGGAGCGCCGCCTCTGCTACGTCGGCCTCACCCGCGCCATGGATACGCTCTACGTGACCCGCGCGCGTTATCGCCGCCGCTACGGCAACGATTCGCCCGAGGCCAGCATGGCCTCCCGCTTCCTCGAAGAGATTCCCTCCGCGCTGCTCGAGGATATCGGCGGCAGCCTGCGCCGGGCCGACTCCGGCTACGGACGCGGCGAAGAATCTACCGGCCGCCACTACAGCTACGAGGACGAAGACCAGAGCGCGGGTTACGGCAACGGCTCCAACCGCAGCGGCTCGAATTATGGACGCAACGGCGGCGGTTATGGCGGGTCGAGTTCCAACCGTGGCGGCTCCGGATCTTCACGCGGAGCGGGCGGCGGCGAATCGCTCGACAATATCGCCAGGTTCTTCGGCGGCAAGGGCGGCTACAGCGGTTCCAGCTCGCCCTCAAAATCGAAGATGGACATCCCCGAACCCAGCGGCGGCAAGGGCTTCAAGAGCGGCCAGCGCGTGCGCCACGCCAAGTACGGCGACGGTGTGGTCTTCCGGCGCGAGGGCGATGGCGACGATGCCAAGCTGACCGTGCAGTTCGCGAAGTTCGGCACCAAGAAGCTGGTGGAAAAGTTCGCGAACCTGGAAAAGCTTTAGGAGCAACTGGCAGTCAGTCACAAAAACGGCCAGTGAAAACGTGGCCTGCTTTGTGAATTCTTAGAACGGGTGCCCCATACAAGCTCCGCTTGGGCGAGAGGCTGGAATCTGAGACGTCTACAGGCTCAGAACAGTCCGCCGTCTTGCGACCAACGGGAGCAAAGGCCGAAGGCGAAATGCCTGGACGGCCAGTCCTCGCCCTGCGTGGAGCAGGCATGATTTAATCTATTGGGAAGAGATTTTCACGAAAGAAGCTCCCATCTCCGATGGCAGCTGAGAACAGACATGGCGAATACCACCAAGATTGAAGACAAGGCGGAACGGAAAGCGATCAAGCGCACCGCCCGCAAGAAGGCCGCGCCGAAGGCGAAGCGCACGACGCCCCGTGGCTCCAACAAGCAGAAGCTCAAGAAGCTGGCTCGCGGCCAGAGCAAGCGCTAAGCTTCGCGCCTGGCGAATCGCGTCTTCGGCGCCTCTGGTGCCCGTACAGGCGATTCCGGCTCTTTCTCCGCTCCTTCCAGCCATTGTTCCTGCGGCTGACCAGCCTCGACTCACCAGACGCCACATCCCTTTGGGGTGTGGCGTTTGTCTTTGGGCCGCATACGCGCTGGGACATCCTCTGAAACAGCTGTGATCGCCGCCGCAGACGACAGCTCTACCCTCCGCTATTCCTGAGAGAGCACGATTTCCGCTCGAGTGGGAGGCGCAACCATGCTCGATCCTGTAACCCTGCAGCCCGGCAGGCCGAAAAAGAGATTTACCCGGAGAACCACGAAGGACTCCTCCCAGCGCATACGGCGGCGCGTGCAGTGGGGCTTTTTCGCGCTGAATGTGTGGATCGGCTTGCAATTCCTGCTCTGGGTCCGGGCCCATGAGCGTCCGGCGGTGGGATATTCCGTCTCGCGGCCGCCCGGCGTCGAAGGATGGCTCCCAATCGCCGGTCTGATGAACACCAAGTATCTTCTCGCCACCGGCAGAATGCCCGCCATCCACCCCGCGGCCATGTTTCTCTTTATCGCCTTTCTGGCGATGTGCCTGCTGCTCAAAAAGAGCTTCTGCTCATGGCTCTGTCCCGTCGGGACACTCTCGGAGTACCTCTGGAAGGCTGGACAGCGCATCTTCGGGCGCAATCTTCATCTGCCGAAGTGGCTGGATATCCCGCTGCGCGGCGTGAAGTACCTGCTCTTCGGCTTCTTCGCCTTCATCATCGGCACCATGTCGGCGGAGATGCTTGGCGACTTCATGGCCTCGCCTTACGGCATCGTCGCTGATGTGCGGATGCTGAACTTCTTTCGCTACCTCGGCGCCGGAGGAGCCATGGTGCTGATCGGTCTCGCCGTTCTCTCCATGCTCGTACAGAATTTCTGGTGCCGTTATCTCTGCCCCTACGGCGCGCTTCTCGGCCTGGCATCGCTCCTCAGTCCGGTGAGAATCCGGCGCGACGAGGGAACCTGTATTGATTGCGGGAAGTGCGCACGGCAGTGTCCTGCGAATCTTTCCGTCGATACACTGGTGCAGATCCGCTCCGTCGAATGCAGCGCATGCATGGCCTGCATCGCAGTGTGCCCCGCAGAGGACGCGCTGCAATTCGCTCTTCCGGCAAGAGCAGCAGACACCGCGAAAGAGCGGTGGCGCGGACGGGTGCTGAAACCCGCCCGCGTGGTCATCGCACTGGCTCTTCTCTTCGGGGGAGCCGTCTTCTACGCCAGGATCACGCATCACTGGCGGTCGGATATTCCGGAGGAGATGTACCGGCAGCTCATACCGGAGGCAAGCCGCGTCCATCATCCGGGAGTTTAGAGCCTGCTATGGAATCAGCCGCGCCTCACGCAGGCGGCCAAAGAGGGCAAAAAAGGCCTCGTCGGTCGCCTGGTAGGCCGTAAACCCGAGGCGGCGGCTCTTCGACATGTCCGTGACCACCTCGATCGGCCGCCCCAGGTCCGCATCGGTATGCCACGCGGAAATCAGCCGGTCGATGTTGCCCTCCGCCAGCCCATACTTCTCGGCGATCTGCTTCCAGACCGGCGCCGCATCCTGCAGTTGCTCCTCCAGCGGCGTACCTTCTCCGATCAGCTCCTCTGTACGGGCTCCAAACCACTCCGCCAGCCGCGGCCACATCCACTTCCAGCGGAAGACATCGCCATTCACCACGTTGAAAGCCTTATTCCGCGCTCCGGGCGTGGTTGCCGCCCATAGCTGATGCTGCGCCAGCAGGCGGGCGTCGGTCATATCCGTAAGGCCGTTCCACTGCACGGAGGAGCCTGGGAAGCGCATCGGCTGCCCCAACTCCCTGCAGATGCTGGCATAGACCGCCAGCGTCACGCCCATATTCATGGCGTTGCCCACCGCATAGCCGATGATGGTGTGCGGACGATGCACGCTCCATCCGAATCCCTGGCGCTCGGAGGCGGCAAAGACCTCGTCCTCCTGCGCGTAATAAAAGTTCTCGAGATTGAGGCGCGACTGCTCCTCGCGGAAGGGCGTGGGCGGCAGCGTCCCCTTGCCATAGGCCTCGAAGGGCCCGAGATAGTGCTTGAGGCCGGTCACCAGCGCGACGTGCCGGACAGAACTTCCCGGCTCGACGGCATCGAGCACATTCCGCACCATGGCGGCGTTTACGCGGATATTCTCAGCCTCGGTCGGCTGGCGAAGCCAGGTATTGAAGAAAATATGGGTCGGCTTGACCCCGGCCAGCGCCGACTTTACCGCCTCTGCCTCCCGCAGATCGACGGCAATCGGCGTCACCCCAGTCCGCTCTCCCGGATTACGGGCCACTCCGGAGATCTCCCAGCCACCTTCCGCCGTCAAAAGCTCCGCCAGATTCCCGCCTACAATCCCCGATATGCCTACGATCAACGCTCGATTGCTCATGCCCGTCCTTTAGAAAAAGATCGCCGCGCCGGAGCGGCTCCTAGAAAGGATGTCGAAGGAGACAAAAAGGCGCTTCAACTGCATCAGGAAAGCATGCAAAGCGGAACCCCTCCCCTGATAAACTCCCGAAAGAACCCGCCAAGAGGAGTAGGAACCTGCCGCGCCAAGCCTTTGCCTGTAAATCGATCGACAAGCTCATCCGGGAATCGGAAAACCCCGAGAACAGCCTGAAGAAGACGCTGGGACCGGTGTCACTGACCTCTCTCGGCATCGGCGCCGTCATCGGCTCCGGTATCTTCACCGTGGTCGGCACGGCAATCTCCGGCGAGAAGTTCGACACCTCCTCCATCCTCAACACCCCGTTTCTCGACTATCTCGTCCATCACACCGCGCTGGTCGGCCGTCCGGGCGCCGGTCCGGCGCTGGCGCTCTCGCTGATCCTGGTCGCCATCGTCTGCGCCTTCACCGGCCTCTGTTACGCCGAGCTGGCCTCGATGATCCCCATCGCCGGCTCCGCCTACACCTATACCTACGCGACGCTCGGCGAGCTGATCGCCTGGATCATCGGCTGGGATCTCATCCTCGAGTATGCGGTTTCGAACATGGCCGTCTCGGTGGGCTTCGCCGAGCACGCCGTCGGCTTTCTCGACTGGTTCGGCATCCATCCCAGCCTGCGATGGATCTCGCCCGCCTACCTGCCCTCCGGACTGACCGATCTCCAGGGCAACACGCTTTATAACCCGGGCTGGCACTTCGGTTTCAATATTCCGGCCTTCCTCGTCGTCATGCTGCTGACCATGGTGCTGGTGCGCGGCATCCGCGAGTCGGCCAGCACGAACAACGCCATGGTGCTGCTGAAGATCGCCGCCATCCTGGCCTTTGTCTTCGTCGGCGCGCACTTCGTTCACCCCTCGAACTGGAAGCCGTTCTACCCGAATGGCTGGTCCGGCGTGCTCACCGGCGGATCGATCATCTTCTTCACCTACATCGGATTCGATTCGGTCTCAACGGCCGCCGAGGAGTGCAAGAACCCGCAGCGCGATGTACCGATTGGCATCATCGCGACGCTGATCATCTGCACCATCCTCTACATCGGCGTAGCCGTGGTGCTCACCGGACTCATCAAGTGGGACGCGCTGGTCGACGACGCCGCGCCCGTGGTAAACACGCTCAAGAAGGTCTACCTCGCGCATCCCAGCGGAGCGCTCAACTGGACCCGTCTCGCCATCCTCATCGGCGCGATGCTGGGCATGATCTCCTCGATCCTTGTCTTCCAGATCGGCCAGGCGCGTGTCTGGTTCGCCATGTCACGCGACCGCCTGCTGCCCTCGGTCTTCGGCAGGGTGCATCCCCGCTTCAGGACTCCCGCCATCTCCACCTGGGTCGCGGGCATCGTCGTCGGCGTGCCCGCAGGCCTGCTCGACATCGGCACCTTCTCCGATCTCTCGAATATCGGAACGCTCTTCGCCTTCGTGCTGGTCTCGGCCGGCGTGCTGATCCTGCGCTACAAGGAGCCCAACCGCCATCGCAGCTTCCGCTGCCCCGGCGGCCCGGTATTCCCTGTCCTCAGCATCCTCTTCTGCGTGCTGCTGATGGCCGGTCTGCCGATCATGACCTGGCTGCGGTTCTTCGTGTGGCTGGCCATCGGCTTGGTGATCTACTTCTTCTACAGCCGCAAGCGCAGCGAGTTCGCGAAGAGCTAACTCTCCAGCCCCGGAATCGCGTACGACTTCTCCTCGTACAACGCCTGGTTGCCGATCACCGAAGCAATCGCCGCCGCGTATCCCACGCGCACATCGGCAACCGGCTTCTTGCCGTTGCGGATGCAATCGAGAAACGCACGGCAGCAGGCCAGCGTCGGGTCTTCGGCATCCGGCGTCGCCAGCCGCTCGCCTTCCCCGCGATACGGCATCTCTCCGCGCGGCGAATACGATGCCCCCGTCGTGACACCCCGCTCGACGACCTCTGCGCCTGTGGGCACGGCCTTCGGCTTCTTCGGCTCGTAGTAGAAGGTCGCGTCTTCGATGGTGAACTGCGCCGTGCCCTCCGTACCGTAGACCCAGAGCTGGTTGCCCATTTCGGCGTTATCCGTCAGCGAGCTGAAAAACATCCGCCGTCCCTTCGAATAGCTGAAGATCGCCTGCACGTTGTCACCGACGGTGCGTCCGTCATTCCAGCGAACGATGCTGGTCGTGCCGGTGACGCGCGCCGCCTGCTCGCCGAAGACCCAATTCGCGATGTCGATCTGATGTGAGCCCAGTTCGGTAAGCAATCCACCCGAGGTCTCGCGATAAAGCCGCCAGTTGATAAGGTGCTCGAGCTTCTTGTCCGGGTCCGGGCTGGGCACCGGCCTGCGCCAGTCATTATTGCGGTGCCAGTAGGCATAGACGTGCGTTGGCTCGCCGATATGTCCGGCAAGGATGCGCCGCACGCCCTCCTGCACCCAGGCCGCGTAGCGATACTCAAAGCCCATCTGGAAAACATGTCCGCCTGCCTCGGCGGTCTTCACCTGGTCACGGCATTCCTCGGCCGTAAAGGCCAGGGCCTTCTCGCAGTACACCGGACGGCCCGAGCGCACCGCAGCCTGCGCATGCTCGGCGTGCAGTGAGACCGGCGTAGCAATCACGATCGCATCGAGATCGGTGCGCGCCAGCAGCTCGCGGTAATCCCTGTAGTGCGGAACGCTGCGTCCCACCAGCTTGTCCACCTGCGCATAGCGCGGTTCGTAGATATCGGCCACCGCTGCGATCTCATTGCCCGGCAGATGCAGGAGCTGGCGGATCAGTTCCTGCCCGCGGCTACCCGGCCCAATGACGCCGATACGAATGCGATCGTTGGGAGCTGCGTACGCCTTGCGGCCAAGGCTATCGAGAAGCAGGGCCGACGAAGCGGCCGCGGCGGGAACAAACTGCCTGCGATTCAGCAAAAGAAGCACTCCTCAGGGGTTGGAGTTCGAACGGTGTAACTGGATTTACGGTGTAGCCGGATCTACGGTGCAGCGCTTCGTATCGATGGTATCGCGCCAGCGCATGGGATGGCACGCGGCAGTTGCATCCGGAGCAGGCGAGCCCGTGATCACCAGCGCATGATCCTCCGGCAGCCTCTTCAGCAATTGCACGCTCGCCTTCACCGGCTCGACGAACAACACATTCGAGAGCGCGTCGCTATTCGTAGCCGAGGGATCGACGATCGTGACCTGCAGCATGCCTTCGACCGGCCGCAACTTCGCCGGGTCCATGATGTGGCAATAGAGATGGCCTGCAAGGATGAAGTGCTTCTCCGCGCAGCTCGCGCTCGAAAGCGAAGTGTCGCGCAGCGTGATCGTCGAGAGCGTCTCGCCTGCGTGAAGCGGATCGGGCACGATGACCTTCCACCCCTGCTCGCCCCTGGGCGCATCCGGCGGCGTGCCCAGCGCGTAAATCGTGCTCGAGCCCGCAGAGAGCATCGCCGCCTGCACATGCTCGTCGCGCAGGATCGCCACAGCCTTGTCGACCGCAAAGCCCTTGCCGATACCGCCGGGATCGAGCTCGACACCCGGCGCGGTGAAGCGTACGGTGCGGTTCGCGGGATCGAGGATCATCTTCTGCCAGCCCGTCTCGGCTCGTAGCTGATTGAGTTCCACCTCTGACGGGATGCGCCCCTCATGACGAAAAAATCCCCAGCCCTTCATCAGCTTGCCGACAGTGATGTCGAAGGCCCCGTGACTCTCGTCGCTCCAGTGCTGCGCCGCCGCGAGAAACGCAAAAGTCTCTGGATCGGTCGTGACGGGCCCCGCATAAGCCTCACGATTGATCCGCGAAAGCTCGCTCGAAGGCTTGTAGTTGCTCAGCAGATACTCGATGCGATCGATCTCGTCGAAAACAGGCTCGGCCTCGGCCTCAGCCTGCGCGCGATCCGCTGCGTAGATATAGAGCGTGAAGGTCGTGCCCATCGCCGGATGGTCCAGCGTGAAGAGCTGCTGCGCGGTCTCCGCCCACGCAGCGACTGTCGCAAGAAAAGAGAGCACCATCGCGGCGAGAAAACGCATCGCCAACCAGAGTAGAGGCCGTCCGTCGCAAACTGCAAGATAGGATGGCGCGCATTCGGAGGTCAGCCGGAATCCGAAGTCGCGGTTGATGT
Organism: Silvibacterium sp.; assembly: GCF_047605705.1. NCBI lineage: Bacteria > Pseudomonadati > Acidobacteriota > Terriglobia > Terriglobales > Acidobacteriaceae > Silvibacterium > Silvibacterium sp. Next base: position 63,813 of record NZ_JASGFD010000012.1, read on the forward strand.
CATTTGCGCCTCTTGGTTACGAGGCCAAAGAGCGCTCTTCACTCGCATTGCTGGCTATAAGCCGACTTCACGGGAGTGATAAAGTTCTGTCGTGCGCCGCGTCACGTTCTTGAATGTCTTTACGCTCTGCTGGCTGCTGCTGACTTGTGCGATTCACGATCACGCGCAATCAAGAACAGACGGGTTCTATAGCCGTGAAGCCGAGCCGATCTGGGACCGCATCTCAGGTTCGTCCTCGCCCTTGGCCATCCCTTCCCCGGATGGGCAGTCAACCGTGATTGCGAAATACGTGGAGAGAGACGGAGAAGGACGAGTAGTCCTGCAGATTCAGGGTCATTTAGGGGTTGCATCTATCGACCTTGGTGCTGGAGTGGGCTCTGAGCTTCTGTGGGCGCCGGACTCGGACGCGCTCTTCGTGACTAGCAGCGATCAAGGAGCCAACGGCTCTTATCGGGCCCTCGTTATCGCTCGGTTTGCGGGCCAGATCAGATCGCGTGACCTAACGCCTCTCGTGGTGAAAAGCTTCGGTCATCCTGTCCGATGCGAGCTGCCGGAGGATCCCAACGTTGGTGGGGTGTTCTGGAATCCTGATTCGAAGAGCCTCTTTGTGGCAGCGGAAATTGTGAATCACAGCAATTGCGATAGTGCGGGTACATTCCGTCTCTTTCAAGTGGCCCCATGGACAATGACCGTTTCCCGGTCCTTCGGACAACTAGAAGCTAAACGGCGATTTGGCTCCAAGCTGGGCGCTGAGTTGTCCGCCGCGTCTGACGAATGCATCCGTCACCCTGCGAAGTGCCGGGTGGCCAGTCACTAGGCGCACTGTCGATTAGTACCGATAAACGCCGATCGCGGTAGCAATCCCGCAGCGCAGTAGTCACGCATAAGCATGCCCTTTCTCACGCCCCGAAATCGCACTTGAAAATCCATCAAGTGGCTTTCATAAAGAGCTTCGAGGCTATGGGGTTCAACGGCTACTCGACCGCACGCAGTAAGATTTAAGACGCGATGATCATCCTAGACAACGAATTCGTCGACCTGCCTACGCCTTTCGGCCCGATGCGCACCCACATCTTCCGCCCCAAGGCCGGGGGCAAGTATCCGGGCATTGTGTATTACAGCGAGATCTTCCAGGTCACCGCGCCCATCCGCCGCATGGCCTCGCAGCTGGCCGGGCAGGGATACATCGTGGCCGTGCCCGAGGTCTATCACGAGTTCGAGCCCGCGGGCACGGTGCTCGGCTATGACCAGGCTGGATCCGACCGCGGCAACGAGCTCAAGATCACCAAGGAACTCGTCAGCTTCGACGCCGACGCGAAGGTCGCGCTCGACCATCTCGCCTCGCGGCCCGATTGCACCGGCCGCCTCGGCGCCATGGGCATCTGCCTCGGCGGCCATCTCGCCTATCGCGCAGCCATGGATCCCAGGGTGCGCGGCACCGTCTGCTTCTACGCGACCGACATCCACAAGGGCAGCCTGGCCAAGGGCATGCACGACGATTCACTCGCGCGCACCAGCGACATCAAGGGCGAGCTGATGATGGTGTGGGGACGGCAGGATCCGCATATCTCGCTCGAAGGCCGCATGACCGTGCTCAACCGCCTCAACGAAGCTGGTGTCACCTTCAACTGGCACGAGGTCAACGGAGCTCATGCCTTCCTGCGCGACGAAGGCCCGCGCTACGATCCGCAGCTCGCGCACTCGCTGCTCGGCCTCGCCTACACCTTCTTCCATCGCCGCCTGGGCCAGGGCGACGAGTAGATATTTCACTTGTTCACAGAAACGGGCATCTCCACAGATGCCCGTCTGGCCCTCCTCTTGCGACAATAGAAAGAGTGCAGAACGAAACACGCGACATTATCGGCATCGACTTTGGCACCACGAACAGCTCGGTAGCGTTCGCCGCTCCGCAAAGCCAGGGCGGCCAGGTTCAAATGGTGTCCTTCCCTCTTGCGGCAGGCGGCGATACCTTCTCTTCGCGCTCGCTCCTCTACCTCGAGCGGCAGATGCACGCAGCCCGCAAGCCCGTCTCTGCCTGGACCGGGCCGCAGGGCATTGAGAAATATCTCGCGCACGACAGCTTCAGCGACGAGACGCAGGGCCGTCTCATCCAGTCGCTCAAGAGCTACCTCTCCGCGCGCACGCTCACCGGCACCGAGATCTTCGGCAAGCAGTATCGCTTCGAGGATCTTGTCGCCCGCATCCTCACCAATCTTCGCCTGCGCGCCAGCGAGGCCCTCGGCTTCGAGGTAAAGCGCGCCATCGCCGGACGCCCCGTCATGTTCGTCGGCGCGGACAATGACGACGACAACGCCTTCGCGGAAAATCGTCTGCGCGCGGCCTTCGAACAGGCCGGATTCACGGACGTGACCTTCGCCATGGAGCCGGTCGCCGCGGCCTATGCCTACGAGTCCACCGTGCAGCGCGACGAGCTCGTTCTGATCGGCGACTTCGGCGGCGGCACCACGGATTTTTCACTCCTGCGGGTCGGCCCCTCGGCACGCAACTGGAATACGAATAGGGGCGAATTGCAGGTGCTGGGCAACAGCGGTGTCGGCATCGCCGGGGACGCCTTCGACGCGCGCATCGTCCGCCGACTCATCTCACCCGCGCTCGGCTCGGAGTCAGTCGCCATCTCTGCCGGCAAGAAGCTGCCCGTGCTACCCGCCTGGGTCTACGCCAACCTCGAGCGCTGGCACACGCTCTCCTTCCTGCGCACGCACACCACCATGGACATGCTGCGCATGGCGGAAAAACGCGCCGCCGCCAAGAAAGCGCCGGAGCGCGAACAGATCGCCTCGCTCATTACCATCGTCGAGCACGATCTCGGCTATCGTCTCCACCAGGCCGTGCAGCGCGTCAAGGTCGAGCTCTCGCACCACGATCAGGCAGAGTTCGTCCTCAATGCCGATATGCTCCATCTTCGCGCCGCCGTCACCCGCGCCCAGTTTGAAGAATGGATCTCGCCCGAGCTCGAACGCATGTCCGAAAGCCTCGACGGTCTGCTCCGCGATACCGGCATCGCCGCAAATCAGGTCGACCGCGTCTTCCTCACCGGAGGCACCTCTCTCGTACCCGCGGTGCGGCGCATCTTTACCTCAAGGTTTGGGGGAAACCGCGTGCAGAGCGGCGAAGCCTTCACATCCGTAGCGTATGGACTGGCGCTGATGGCGGCCGGTAAGTAGCGCGTCACCCGAGTTAGCGCCGAGATACAGTATCCCGCAGCAAGTTATCTGCGGCAGGATGACGGCCCTGTTTTCCCATTACGGAACAGCGACGATCGCAAGCGAGAGATATTTCACAAAGCAATTGCGTAAGCGGCAATAACCCTTTAGATTCAACTTCATAACACCTACAAAAACTTGTTTTGGTCGCACCCCCAGCGGCCTTCGAACCTCCCGGAGGAGAGTACGTTGCGCCTTCTGAGTTCCTTGTCGCGTGCCATCTTTTTGGCCGCCGTCTTCATTCTGTCTATCCAGTCCCAACTTTACGGACAAGCCACTTCGGCTCCGAACCCACAGTTCCCACCCGCATCCCGCCTGGACGTCGATCTGCTCTATAGCTATCTCGGCATCCATTCGGCGATCACCACAAAATACCCCTACGGCGTCACTGAGCACTTTGCCCGCATCCCCTACGGAGCAGTGCTCGGCGTCAGTTACTACCTCACCCAGAACTGGGGTATCGCCGCGGAATACGGCAACCATCCCGACGGTTCCAATGATGGCCTGCAGACGCTGGAAGCAGGCATAAATTACCGTCGGCCCAGCATCCACTGGACCCCGTTTGCTCACGCGCTGGGCGGGCGCACCCGCATGGGAGGCCCCAATGTCCCGTCCCAGACTGCGGGCACTTACAGCCTCTATCACGACTACACCTGGGGCCCTGCCGCGACCCTCGGCGGAGGGCTGGACTATAAGCCTTACCCCAGCCGTTGTTTCGGGGTGCGCATCATCCAGGTGGATTACGAGTACCTGCGGGCGGTTTACCCCTACGACGCAGGACAGCTCAGTGGCGGTACGGCGAACGTGAACACTTACCGCATCAGCAGCGGTATCAACTTTACCTTCAGCCACATTCCTATTCCGCAGCCGCATATTTAGCTGGTAAAACCAGCAAGGCCGGGCGCCCTCAGGGTGCCCGGCCTTGCTCATTTCGCAGCAAAAATGAAGCATGAATTGCTCGCGCCTCAGGACGGGCCGAAGCTATGTCATGGTCAGAATTTTGAAGGGAAGAGTATCAAGGACATGGTGGACGCGGAAGGAATCGAACCTTCAACCTGTCGATTAAGAGTCGTAGAAATCCTATTTACCTCAATTACCACTCCGTACCACACAACGCCATAATCCCTATAAACACTGGGAAAAACAGAATTCAAGCGTTACCCCCAATTTCCCCCACCGAACCTATAGCCTCCCCACAAATATCCCCACACTACCCCGAATTTCCTTGACCTGCCGGTTTCATTCGGTAGATAGTAAAACGCGTCGGCCCGGTGCTACCAACACCGAACCGACGCTGACCAAATCGCCTGTATTGGAGGCAATGATGGCTAATCGCCACAATAGCACCCCTGCGCTTATTTTCTTGGAGACCGGGAGCATTCCGACATGCGCTCCCGTCTCAACTCTCCATAGACGCACCCGAGATTCGGGCGTCCTCACCTCGGGCGAACAACTGCTGGAGCTCTGCCAGCAGGCGCGCCGCATCGCCGATCGCCTGGTCGGCCCCAATCAAAATCCGCAACTCTGGGACGCGACCTATCGCAGCACTCGCGACGAGATCATCGCGTTTCACTGCAAGTCGGAAACGGTCGGAGGTGCGGCATGGAAGCACTAACGACTGGTTCTGTAGCTCTTCATGGCCAGCTCTCACTCCTCGACGACCAAGACCCAGAACTGCAACGAGCCAAATTCCACGAGCGCGTCCCGGCCCACATTCAGCGAATCGGCCTGCCTCCGCCCAATGCTCATCCCGACTGCAGTAGCGAACTGCGCAGCTAGGGCACACCTTGACGCGCAATCGCTCGATAGATGGCGTCGTTGCCAGCTTGGCGGTGCATGCAGTTCCGCAATAAACCCAAGAGGAGATGGAAATGGAGAGCACTTCCCTGCGTCCCGAAATGACTTTCGCCGAGGCAGCACGAATTTGGATTGAGATCAAAGCCCCCATGGTCAATGGGCAGATCTTGCCCGGGCACATCCGTCGCCAAACCAGGCGGGGATATGTGAACGGCCTCAAAAGCGCGGCCCTGTTCTTCGGAGATATCCGGCTTTGCGATATCAGGCTGGACCAGCTCAAGCGATATCAGCGCCTCCGAGTCTCCGGAGAAGAACCGTTCGTGCGGTATCGGCGCCCTCAAGACGCCATGCCTAGAAAAAACAGAGCTGGAGAGATCATCGCTCCCGCGAAAGGCAAAACTCCTTGCCCGGTAAAGCCGATGCAGGTAAATCAGGAGCTCATGCTGGTCACCACGATTCTCCGCGATGTGGGTCTTTGGCCAGAGGAGAGGAGTAGGCTCTACGAACCGTTAATCCTGTCGATATCTGAGATGCCGAGGGCGCTAAGCCGGCAAGAACAGCAACGCTGGCTTAATACTGCACGAAGCCAAACTCGCTGGCATCTGGTCTATTGGTATTCACTTTTAGCCTTCGACACCTGCATGGGCACCAACGAGATTCGCGGGCTGCGCCTCGGGGACCTTGACCTGCAACGGTATTCGATTCGGGTCCCGATCGGAGCTGCAAAGAACGTCCACAGGCATCGCGATATCGCCATAGCCAATCCAGATGCAAAATGGGCTCTGGATCGGCTTATTGAAAGAGCAGCGGGCCTCGGTGTATGTGAGCCGCAGCACTACCTCTTCCCGTTTGGTAAACGCGGAGGCCATAGCTATGTGCTGAATCAGCCTATGACTCAGACGGGCTTAGTGAAATCCTGGAACGAGGTCCGTGAAGCATCAGGACTAGGCTGGTTCCGAATGTACGATACCCGCCACACTGCTATCACGCGTCTTGCCGAAGGTGGAGCTCCCATCATGATCATCATGAAGCGTGCAGGCCATGTCTCGCTGAAGATGTCGGAACACTACACCCACATCTCAGAGGGGACCGAGGTTGATGCTGTAAGGCACGCACAGCAGGGCTACTTTGAACGGTCCATGGATGAGGTTTCATTCGTGCGCAGGAGGCGCACGCAGTTCACACCTTCCTCCAGCCAAACAGCTCCTCAGGCAGATCAAAGCGCCATGACTGAGCTGCTGATGTCTTTACTGCAGCGGCAGCTGGGCTTGACGTCGCCTCCTCCCGCTATACCACCTCCAATACAGCCTGAGCCGGCCGATAAAGCGGCAGCCCTTACGGACGCTCTCCGCGTGTTACAGCAGCATGGTATCGACACGACGACGCTCGCTATCTAGTGGCAGACCTGAGAGGAGAAAAAGATGCATTCGACTAACGAAACAATTCCTGCTCATGAGTGGCTGCAGCCTGGCCGCAAGCTGGCCATCGAGCCCGGTATGAAGTTCGAAGAGGCCGCGGATCTGTGGATTGAGTCCCGCACGCTTGGGAACCGCAATCATCATGGCGCTGGCTTCATCCGCAAGAACACCGAAGAGAGCTATCGGCAGTATCTCGAATCCCTAAAGCTGTTCTTCACGGGCGTGCGACTGGTCGACATCCGGCTTGATCACATCCGCGGGTACCAGCTGGCGCGTGTCGCTGGCTCTGCGCCATTCATTCGATATCGTCGGCCTCAGGATGCGCTATCGCGAAAGGTGGGCGATCAGGTGACCCCACCAAAGGGCAAGACCCCGTGCCCAGCCAAGCCGAAGAAGGTCAACCAGGAGATTATGGCGCTGATCCTGATCCTCAAGAGAGCGAAGCTCTGGGGTGAAGACCAGCAGGCTTACTATGAGCCACTGCTCGAGGAGCAAAGCGATGTCCAGCGCGCGTTGACACCCGAAGAGCAAAGCCGATGGCTCGGCGTAGCGCGGAGCACTGCGCGATGGGAACAGGTGTATTGGTACTCTCTGCTCGCATTTCAGACCTGCATGTCGACGAACGAGATCCGCTCGCTTCGCATCGGCGACATCAACCTCCAGGCAGCAATGCTGCGGATCCCGCTGGCGGGAGCCAAGAACCAGTATCGGGCGCGGCCGGTGCATCTCAGCACGACCGAAGCACAGTACGCGATGAGCTGGCTGCTCCAGCGCGCCCAGAAGCTGGGTGCTACCAAGCTCGATCATTACCTCTTCCCCTCCCGAATCGGTCCAGGAAACTGGAACCCTGAAGCGCCCATGAGCGAGAGCGGAATCAAGAAGCAGTGGGAGGAAGTCCGGAAGGCCTCAGGATTGAACTGGTTCCGGCAGTACGACTGCCGCCACACGGCGATTACCCGCTGTGTGGAGTCAGGAATGTCGCTTGGGTTGGTGATGAAGATGGCCGGCCACATTTCATCCAAGATGACCGCTCACTACACCCACATCTCCGAGGTCGTTCAGGCTCGCGCCATGCAGAATGTCTTCTCTGGTCTGAATGCGCCATTGCCTGGAGGCTGGAATCCACCCGCGTCATTCCTACCGCCGTGCGCGGCGCCCGCAGCAACTTTCGCGCCTACGCCGACCTACTCCGCTCCAGTTGCGTCGGTCATTGACCGATCAACAACGATCGCGGAGGTTCTGCGTCTGCTGCAGCAACTCGGCGTGGCTCCGGAGGAATTGAGCGCCTCTCTCGGATACCCTATGGGCCCTGAATCGAGTCCGAGAGAAGGCGCAGATTCGGTTTTTTTTTAGCGCTGGGTTAACCTGTCCGCGAAATGGGCCGACTCTTCTCCGGAGGCGGGGGAGCCAAGGCGCACCCCAGTTCTTGAGTCGCCTCCTTCTCACAAAAAGGAGAAACAATTATGGCGGAACGCTTTTCAGGCTTGATAGAGATATGGCAGAAGAAGATCGATGATCTAAGCGAGCGAATCGAGTTCAACGAGAGGCTCGCCAGAGAACACAACCCTGATCACGAAGGCGTATTTGCGGCTATCGAAGTGATGAAGTCAGAACGCAATATCTGGCAGACCGCGATAGATCAAGTCAAGGCCGCCCTAGTTGAACGAGCGTAGGGATTCAGCCTGCGCCCGCCGCAGTCCCGTCAGCCGGTAGTTCGCCTCTATCCGACGGCCGGCGCGAGCTCGCGATCATGCGCTGGGGCCTGGTGCCGTACTGGTCGAAGGATGCGAAGCCGTCCTACAAGACGATCAACGCTCAGGCCGAGACGGTGGCAACAGGCGGCTCTTATCGCGAGCCATTCAAGCGCCGGCTCCACTTCATCGATCGTTGCGGACATTCCCTGCGAAGAAGATGGCGCGGTGGCCGGCCAATCGCGATTCGGGGAACGTGAGGAATAAGCGGACAGAGCTAATCAAAGAAGTCAAGGATACAAGATCGCATCGAGACGCGGGTCGCTGCTAAAGCAAATTTGAATCAAAAAAACCTATTCAACGAGTCCATGTTTCAGTAGTGTGTTGCGTGAACCCGACTACTGAGGCAAAAATCGTTGAGCGTTTGCGTAGCCTGCAATATATCTGACGGCGTGATCATTGGTGTCGATAGCGCCACTACAATTGGTGATCCTCGTAACCCGATTAAGATTTACGACGGTGTAGACAAAGTGTTCGCTTTAGGAGACTACCCGGTCGGGTTAGCGACTTATGGACTCGCCGCGATCGGTGGTCGAACAATAGCGAGCTGGGTAGCAGAGTTAGTTACACTGCTCCCCAGCTGCGTTCCTGCCGATTACGGCATGGAGGATCTTGTTGAGGCGATTCGCGACTTCTTCTGGAAGCAATATGAATTGATAGTACTGCAATCCGCTACACCTGTTGCTGAAGGAAACGCTTCGCCTGCGCTTCCTGAAATGCTTCCGCCGATACTCGGATTTGTGATCGGGGGATTCGGCAAGAATTCTTTTCAAAGCGAAGTATGGAACATCCAGTTGCCGTATCACAGCACAGTAAATTCGGCCTTATGCCAAATTGGCACCGGAATCTCAGGCTCAGCTTGGTTCGCTTCCATGTCCCCTATTCACAGATACATAAAGGGCTTTGATCAAGGAGCTCTTCAGTCAATCTGTGCTTATATCAATGAGATTCGCAACCTCCTTACGCCCGAGGAAATGGGTGAAATTGCACGACGGGCTCAGCAAGCCGAATTTCAATTCGTTTTTCCTGGCATGCCGATTGCAAAAGGGATCGAGTATGTGCGCTTTCTAATAGATCTGGTCATTGGGCATCATAAATTTGCGGCAGGTGATCCAATAGTTGGTGGCACCGCCAACGTGGGCTTCGTGAGTTTCAGGAAAGAGCCGTTCCAAATTGTGAAAGAATGGAGGCACCCGTCATGAGCAGCAAACCCGAAACACCTACCGCCCCACTTCCCTTGCGCTGGCACCGTGAATCCGTTGAAGAACTCAGCAAGGTGGAAGTCCAGAAAGTTCCAACCGAGAGAACCGAACAAGCCGTGTCCCAGGATCTGAAGCGAGATTCTGTTCTACGGGGCGCCCATACTTTCAATCACGTTGGCTTTGGTCGATAGTCGATCGAGATTCAGGCCCTAGCTTCCATCTTTGAAAATTCTGTAGTATCTGCGATCCCCTGCTGGTAGGCCGCTGCTTGCGTGCCGCAGACAGCGGCGGCAGGTCCATTCTGTTCCTGTGCCAACAGGAAGTACTTCCACGATGCGAGGTACCACCCGTCTACGAACTGGTTGAAGCGCTCGGCCTGATCGGGAGCCTCGAGTTCACTCACTTCCAGCCACCTTCTTCATGCGCTTGACCGGGTACATTAGCAAAAGCATCTGGTTCTGGGCAGCTGTTCATCTGCTTGCTCCGACTGTTTTTTCAATAATTTACGAAAGCCACTCGCTGGTGGTTTTCGGAACATGCAAGAGATTCGGCTGAACCGGCTAGTGAAAGTCATGCGATGAGACATGGATCGAAGCCATGTCCAGCGGGCGCAGTTCCGTGGCCTTGATATGTACCACGCCGTCCTGGTTCTGCAGCGTTCCCTCCGCAACCAGGAACTTGCTCCGCGTCACGACCAGCCGTTGTCGTTCGAAGAGATCGGGCGTCACGATCACGTTGGCGATACCGCTCTCATCTTCAAGCGAAAGAAAGACGAACCCGTGCGCCGTGCCTGGTCGCTGTCGCGCGATTACGCATCCTGCGGCCCGCACCGGCTCGCCATCCGTGCGCTGGCGCAGTTGCCCGGCGGTGAGAATATGCTCGCGTCGCAGCTGCTCGCGCCGGTAGGACATGGGATGCCGTCCCACGGTCAATCCCGTGCCCGCATAATCCGCTACCAGCCGCTCATCGGTATCCATCCTCCGCAATGGCGTGGCCATGGACTCTTCGCGCAGCGTCTCGATGCGATCGCGCAGCAGAGGCCCCTCGAGTCTGCCTGCACGCTCCACCTGCCACAACGCGTCTCTTCGGTGCACGATGCCCTCCACGCGATTGAGCGCTCCAATGGCCGCCAGCCGCGTCAGATCTTTGCGCTGCAGCAGCGGCACACGACAGGCAAGGTCGTCTACCGAGTCAAAAAGGCCGGCTTCGTCTCGGCTTGCAACCAGCGCCTCTCCCGCCTGCTTTCGCAAGCCTCGCGCGTAGCCTAGCCCCATGCGCAGCGAGACGGCGCCATCCGGCTCGTGCTCTAGCGTGCAGGCCCAATCGGAGATCTGCACATCGATGGGTTTCACTTTTAGCCCATGCCGCTGCGCATCTTTCACGATCACCCCCGGCATGTAGAAACCCATCGGCTGATTGTTGAGTAGCGCACAGGTGAATGCCGCCAGGTACTTCACTTTGAAATACGCCGACGCATAGGCAAGAAGCGCAAAGCTTGCCGCGTGTGACTCGGGAAAGCCATAGAGCGCGAATGAGCTGATGTTCTGCACGATGAGGTCCTGGGTCGCCTCGTCGAGACGATTTGCCGTCATCCCCGCGCGAAGCCTGCCTTCGAGGTTTTTCATCCGCTCCCAGCTGCGGCGCATGCCCACGGCACGCCGCAACTCTTCTGCCTCAGAGCCGGTGAAGTTCGCGACCACCATCGCCATGCGCAGCAGCTGCTCCTGAAAGAGTGGCACGCCCAGCGTGCGCTCCAGCGTCTCCTTCAACGAGTCATGCGGATAGGTGACCTCTTCCTTCTTCTGCCGCCGCCTCATGTACGGATGCATCATCTTGCCGACGATGGGCCCGGGACGGATGATCGCCACCTGTACCACGAGGTCATAAAACTTCTCCGGCTTATTGCGCGGCAGGGATGCCATCTGCGCGCGGCTTTCCACCTGAAACATGCCTATAGTGTCTGCGCGCTGCAGCGTGCGATATACCTCGTTATCCTCCGGGAGGTGGGCGAGATCGACCCTGTCGCCGTAGTGCTCCGGGATCAGCTCAAGGCAATCCTTGAGCACGGCCATCATGCCCAGGCCCAGCAGGTCCACCTTGATGATGCCAAGGGCTGCACAGTCTTCCTTGTCCCACTGCACCACCGTACGACCGGGCATGGACGCGCGCTCCAGCGGCACCACGCTGTCGAGCTGCCCCTGGCAGACGACCATACCGCCCGAGTGCTGACCGAGATGACGTGGCAGATCCTGGATGCGCATGCAAAGCTCGAGATACTTCGCGATGCGCGGATGTGCCGTGTCGAAACCGGCGTGGCGGAAGGAATGCGCGATCGTATCGTTTGGCCCCTTCCACTCAAAGTTCGCAATCAGCCCGGAGAGCCGCTGCAGAGAATCCGCATCGAAGCCCAGAGCCTTACCCACTTCGCGCGCTGCGGATTTGCCGCGATAACTGATAACGTTCGCCGTCATCGCCGCACCCAATTCGCCATAGCGCGTGTACACGTACTGAATCGCCTGCTCACGCTTCTCTTCCGATGGCAGGTCAAGATCGATATCCGGCCACTCACCACGGCTCTCGGAGAGAAAGCGCTCGAAGAGCAGCTTCATCTGCACCGGATCGACGGCGGTGATCTCGAGCACATAGCAGACGGCCGAATTCGCCGCGCTTCCTCTGCCCTGCACCAGGATGCCGTTACGCTTGCAGTACTGCACGATGTCCCAAACGATAAGAAAATAGCCGGCGAAGCCCAGCCTGCCAATCAGCGCCAGCTCGCGCTCGACCTGCTGTTTCGCTCGTTCCAGAAATTCCTTTTTGTCCGGCGATCCATAGCGGCGTGCGACGCCTTCTTCCACGCGCTTGCGTAGAAAGCTGTCCATTGTCTCGTCTTCCGGCACCGGATAGCGTGGAAACTCGTAACCGAGGTCGGAAAGCACAAAGCCCAGGCGCGTAGACAATTCCACGCTGCGCTCCACCGCGCCCTTCACATCGCGAAAGAGCTCGGCCATCTTCGCAGCCGTGCGCAGATGGCGCTGGTTGTTCAACGTGAGGAGACGCCCGGCGCGATCAAGCTCGGTATGGTTGCGAATTGCCGTGAAGAGATCGAGGACCTCACGATCGTACTTCGTCGCATAGCGCACACCATTGGTGGCCAGGACCGGCAGGTGCAAGGACTCTGCAATGCGCAGAGCAGCCTGGTTGCGCCACTCCTCATCGCGCTCGCTGTGCCGCTGCACTTCGACATACACCTGCTCGTGCCCGAAGATGCGCACCAGTCGCTCCACTACCTTTCGGCCTTCGTCCTCGCCACCGCGCGCCAGAGCTGCAGCCAGCGGGCCTTCCTCTCCTCCGGTAAGGCACACCAGCCCCTGCGCATACTCTTCAAGATCGCGCAGACGTGAGGTGCCTTCATGCTTCTTAGCCTCGCGCATCTTCTGCCGCGTGAGCATGCGGCATAAGTTCTGGTACCCCTCGCGCGTCTCGCACAGCAGCGGTAGGCGCACAGGCTCAACCGCATGCCGATGCGGAAGCCACAGCGGCGGCGCAAGCCTGTTGCCCAACTCGGCCACAGAGACTTCCGCGCCTACATGGGCACGCACGCCGGTCTCCTCCGCACGCTTGTGGCATCGCGCCGAACCGTAGACGCCATTGCGATCGAGCAGGGCGACGGCCGGCATGGAGATCTCCGCCGCACGATCGATCAGCGACTCCGGCAGCGAACCGCCTTCGAGAAACGAGAAGGCACTGGAAGCGTGCAACTCGATGTAGGCATCAGTCATAGAGCGCGGTTACCTTCCATCCCGCTTCCATAAAGTCATGCGTTACGCAGCAGCAGAGCTGCGCCCCATCCCCGGAACGCGCAACCAGATCCCACTGCCGCTGCCCCCACGTCTCGTCACTCCACCACACTCCCCCAGCGAGCCAGGGCCCGTATGCCTGCTCCACGATGTACCGGCGCTCACGAAACGTAAGCGAGCGCGGGCGGCCTTCTGTGAAGACAACCGCGCTGCGCTCCGGTGGACGAAGCCTGCGCAGGCTCATACGCGCCGCGGGCAGTTCGCGCTGCAAGCTTTTTTCCGGCAGAACGCGAAACGGTTCGAGATGAAAGCCCTCCGGTGCGTGGGTGTCTTCGAGCACGATGCGCCCCACGTTCGCCTCACCCACCAGCGCCGCGATCCGCGCCAGCGTCACATCCAGCCGTCCGGGCTCAGGCGCCTGCGGAGAGAAGAGCCCGAGCTGTACCTTGCCCGCGATTCCCGGCTCCGCGTGCAGCGTCACGCCCGTAATCGGCGCAGGCGGCGGATGCGCCTCGAGCTCCAGCTGCAGCAGCTTCAGCCATAGCCGGCGGTCGCTGCCCGGCACGCGCGGATTAACGATCCGCGTATGCTCTCCACCGCCTTCGAGGCGCAGCGTGACCGTGACGGAGGCCAGCGCCACCAGCCGTGACTGCGCACGCACCACAAGCTGTTCCAGCATCGCCGAGAGACCGAAGAGCAGCGGCTCCAGTTCTTCGAGCGGCGCATCCAGATCCGCTCGCTCTTCGAGTACGAACGGCGTCTCCTGCGGTTCGAGCAGGTGTTCGCTCTCACCGCACGCCAGCAGGCGCAGCCGCCTTCCCGCCTGCCCGATGCGGGCTACCAGCGCATCCTCAGGCAGCGCGGCAAGCATGCCGAGCGTCGCAATGCCCCATGCCGCGAAGATCTCCGCGTGGCGTTCTTCTATCTGCAACACCGCAATCGGCAGCGCTGACAGCGCCACGGCCTCCCTGCCCGGCGCGATGACCCGCACCGCGATATTCGCCGGCAGTCCTCGCGCCACGCACAACGCGGTGAGAAAGTTGCGGCTCACGGCCACCTGTGCGGAGATTGCCAGCCTGCGCACACGTTCACGGAGATCCGCAGCCAGTTTCTCTGGGGTACCTAGCAACCGTTCTGTCCCGGCAATATCCAGCCCGCACAGCCATGCTGTGCCTTCGCGTCGGGGTTCGATACGCGGAGAGAATGCACCCGCGCATTCCACCAGCACATCCGAGACAACGCGCTCCATCTCCGTCGAACGCTCCAGAACCACGGCATCGGAGAAAGTAGCCACCTCGGTCGCTGTCATCCCATGCTCGATTCCCCGCAGGCGCGCTCGGGTGTTCAACGAGCAAACCTGTTGCAGCGGCGGCAGTCCCTCCAGGACCACGCACGGTCTCTCCCGCAGCTCCGGCCTCAGACGCAACAGTGCCTGGGCAGGAAACTCGCGCACCAGCAGACAGGCATAAAGCTCACCGGGATCCGTCATCGCAGTTCCGTCCTCGATGTACCGCCCACTCCGCGCGGCTCTGCCACGCGACCGAGTCGATGCCACGTGGCGATTTGCGCAGCGGCACCACGTTGCTGTGCAGCTGGCTTTCCTGCGTGGCGAAACGCCGCCGCGTCACCTGCACTTGCGGCCGCATGCCGGAGAAGACCGTCGTCTCGTCGGCACTCCCCTCGGAGCCGCTGAAGACCAGCTGCACCTCTGAGCTGCTGCGCGCGCAGGCGTACTGGCTCAGCAGCAGCACACTGGCCTGCGTCCGCTCCGCTGCGGCGCGATACCGGTACCAGGTGGAAAGCTCGATACGCGCCGCATGCGCCGGGGCAACACCTGCAAGGTCCAGCACAATCGCGGAGAAGCCGCCGCCCTGCATCAGCAGGTCCGCCGAGCGCAGCCCCTGCTCGATCGCGTCATAGGCGCGGGACCGCCGCCAGCGGTTGCCCGGCAACGTAACCGGCGCAAGGTTCTGCTCTGCCGTCTCTGGAATGCGGCGTTCTTTCTGCTGCGGCTCAGCGCAACGAGGCCCCAGGTAAGCTCGCGCGGTATCAGCCTCCAGCAGGCTCCCCACTGCATCCGCCAGCCCGCGCACCTCGCTGCGGGGATGCTGCCCGAATCTTCCACCATGCAATCCTTTTTTCGGAGCAGGCGCAGGGGCGAGGCACGTTTCCGGCAAACGGAAGCTCCGCCCGGACCGCTCCGTCTTCACCGCCTCCGCGCCGCACCGCACCCACAGCAGCCGCTCCAGATCCACGCCTGCCGCGGCGGCCGAAGCTGGCTCAAGCGCATTCGATACATCGATCCACGCGCAGACCTTGCCTGCTGCCGTCATCCGCGCCAGAAAGGACAGCGCCACCGAGGTCCGTCCCGAGCACTCCGGCCCGGTCAGTTCGCACAGAGCTCCTACCGGCAGTCCGCCACCCAGCAGGTGATCGAGAGAGGCGATCCCAGTAGCCGCGAGTGGCCGCTCACTCCGCATTGCAGGCGTCAGCGCGGAGGGAATTCGCTCGGAAAGGGAGGCTTCAATTTGTCGACGGAGTGAAGAGGCAGAGCGCATAGGGCTTTCGCCTTATATTCGCTTTACCCTGAATTACCTGCAAGCCCCCGAGTGCCCTGAAACCGGGGCAGATAGATGCCAAACCCCTCAATCTAAAGGCCTAGTATTTTCAGAAATATTGACCTTTGCGGCAGCCGAACTGCCTAGCCCCGCCATCTACCACTTGAGTCATTCCGGCGCACCCGCGCTCCTCCGCGACAGGGCCGCCAGAGTAGATCTGACAGCCTTTGCTGAAGCCGTACTTGTTGTTGCCATCAAGACCTGGGGCGCGGTCATCTATAACGGCTTGGTGGAAAACGGCTTGATGGAACTCCAGCCAATTTGCGAGGCTATCTCTGGAGAGACATCGACAGCTTCTAGGAGGAGAGACATCGACAGCTTCTAGGAGATGGCTCCTGCCGTCGTTCAAGCTGATCAAAGCCTTTTCCTGCCGAGGCGCGGAAATCTTCAGAGTATTGAGGACCTGTTGTATTTCGACATAGGTATAGCCATGGGACACCAATGCAGCATTTGATCGAGTTGGGCGGTCAGCAGCATTGCCAGACACCGGGGCATGAATCTCTATCCGATAGCGGGAATGATTCGATGGAGTGGGCGGGATGAAATTGAGATCGTACTTGGGCATGATTCTCACCTTTGCCACGAGCGTACCCGCATCGCGCCATGCCTTCAAATACTTGCAACTCATGATTCTGCGGATTTCGAGATAATCCCCGCAGCCCAATTGCGGCCATCCGAAGCTTCCGCCCCATACTGGTATTCATGCAGCCCGCGCGTGGCCAGTTAGGGCACAGCGTAAGGCTCTTCATCCTCTGCAAGCTTCCCAATGAAGGTAAGGGCTTCTTCCCCTCAGGTGAAGCCGGGAGTCGATTCATACGATGTCTTACTCTATTCGTGCCGCAGTGCCCTCATGGGGTCCACCTTGGACGCTCTCCTGGCCGGCATCAATGCCGCAGCGAGCGCCACTAGGCACAGCAGCGCCGCCGAGCCGGCCAGCGTCACCGGATCGTACGTCTTCACGCCGTAGAGCATCTCCTTCACCAGCCGCGTGAGACCGAAGGCCGCGCCCAGCCCCACGATGACGCCGAGGATCGTCATCCGCGACGTCTCGCCCAGCACCATGTTCAGGATCTGCCCAGCGCGCGCGCCTAGAGCCACGCGAATACCGATTTCCTGCGTGCGCCGCGCCACCGTGTAGGCCATCACGCCATAGATGCCGATCGAGGCCAGCACCAGCGCCAGCAGCCCGAAGGCCGCCGTGAGCGTGGCGAACATGCGCTCGTCGCCCAGCGTCGCGTTGATCTGCTCCTGCTGCGTGCGCACCGCACTCAAAGGCAGATTGGGATCGATGCCGGCCACGGCTTTCTGCAGAGCGGGCGCGAGACTTGCCGCGCCCATGTGAGTGCGCACCTCATAGGTAAGGCCATCGAAGCCCACCTGCCGGTAGGCGAAGAAGAACTGCCCCTGTGGAGCCTTACGCAGGCTGTCGTAGGCCGCATTCTTCACCACGCCCACAATCGTAAACACCTTGTTGCCCACCTTGAGGTGCCGCCCCAGCACATCCGCCCGGCCCCACACCGCATGCGCCATTTGCTGGTTCACCACTACGGCGGTCTCCGCAGTCTTCGAGTCCTGCGGTCCAAGCTCGCGGCCCGCGATCATCGGCATGCCCATGGTGGAGAGGAAGTGATCGCCCACCACGTTCATCAGCCCCGCGTCCTGCGGCTGCGCCACGGGATTGTCGAGCGCCGTCCACGAGTTCATCATTCGTGCATTCGCGATCAGAGGCAGTTCCGAGGCGCTCACCGACTCCACACCCGGCACTGCCGCCAGCCGCCGCATAATCTCCGTATGCAGCAGGACGGCCTTTTCATCCGGATACTGCGCCTCCGGAGGATTGATGTCGAAAAGCAGCAGGTGATCCACGCGGAAGCCGGGATCGACGTGGTCCAGATTGCCGATGGTGCGCAGAAAGAGCCCCGCGCCCACCACCAGCAGCGTCGAGAGCGCCACCTGGAAGACCACGATTCCCTTACCCGCGTAGCCCGTGCGCCGCCGCGTGACTGTGGCCGCGTTGTCCTTAAGGCCGGAGCTGGCCTGCGCGCGTGTCGCCTTGAGCGCCGGCGCCACGCCAAAAATCAGCCCCGTGACCAGCGAGAGCCCGACGGTAAAGACGAGCACACCCCAGTCCAGCCGCCCGGAGAGCTGCGTGGGGTCCCACGGATCGCTCATCAGCTTCGGGATCACATCGCGGCTCACCCAGCCCAGCGCAAAGCCCGCCGTGCCGCCCGCAAAGGAGAGCATCAGGCTCTCCGTAAGCACCTGCCGTACCACGCGCGCGCGGCCTGCGCCAAGCGCCAGCCGCACCGCCATCTCCCGCTCACGCGCAGAGGCTCGCGCCAGCAGCAGGTTCGCCAAGTTTGCACAGGCCAGCAATAGCACCAGGCCCGCAACCGCCAGCAGCACCATCACCGGCTGCCTGTACATCTGCGCCGCCTCGTTCTCGCCACGGCTGCCATCTCTGAGCAGAACCTGCGGAATCTTCTCGCCGGGCTTCGCCGTGTGCTCGCTTGCCACCGCGGCAGCCAGCGCGGCGGACATGGCCGCCTCCGCGCGCGCCTGCGTTACGCCTGCCTTCGGACGCACCATCACCTGCATCCACCAGAGAGACGTATCTTCGAGGAGCGAGCCCTTCCCCTGCGGAACCACCACCGGCTGCATGCTGAACGGCACGAAGACCTGCGGCGACTCATGCGCGCTCGAAGCCCCGGTGAATTCGGGCGGATTCACGCCGATCACGGTGAAGGGTTTGCCATTCACAGCGATTACCTTGCCGATGGCGCTGGGCGATGCAGCGAAGGCGCGCCGCCAGAAGCCATCGCTGATGGTGACGACAGCGCCAGCGCCAGCGGTGGAATCATCGGCGGGCGCAATACCGCGCCCCAGCTCCGGCTTTACGCCGAGCCCGCTATAGTAGTCGCCGGAGACCATCTCCCCGCGCACCACCTGCGCCCGGCTATCCACCGTCGTCGTGACATTGCCGATGCTCTTGAATGCGAATAGCGCATCGAAGAGGTCCTGCTTCCGGCTCTGTTCCTGCAAATTGCGATAGACCGGGTAGCTGAACGAGCTGCTGATCGTCTGCCCGTTCTCCGGCATCAGGCTTCCCCAGACGCCGTGCACAATGTTGTCCTGCGGCCCGCGCCACCATAGCAGGCGCAGCTGCTCCGACTGCGGTACATTCAGCCGGTCCAGCAGCATCTCCTTGGCCAGCGTGAAGATCGCCGTATTCGCGCCGATGCCCAGCGCCAGCGACGCAATCGCGATCGCCGTAAACACCGGGCTCTTCGCCAGCATCCGCCACGCATAGCGGATATCCGCGCGCAAGTCATCCCACAACCGCAGCCCCAGCGAGGCCCGCATCTCTTCCTTGTGCATCGTCACGCCTCCAAATTCGATCCGCGCCTGCCGCGCCGCGGCCTCCGGCGACATCCCGCGCTCCACCAGGTCCGCTACACGGCATTCCAGATGGAAGGCTAGCTCCTCATCCATCTCGCGCTCCAGGCGCCGCCGGCCCGCAGCCGCGCGCAGCCACGAACCTGCCTGCGAACTCAGCCGCATCACCCACCCACGAAGATTTGCCTGCCGCATCGTTCTCTCCAATAAGTTCGCTACCGTAGCTGTTACAGATCGCCTGGGGCGGTCTTCAAAACCCCTGCGATCACGCCCGCCATGCGGTTCCACTTCTCCGCCTCATCCTTCAGCAGGGCTTTCCCCGCGGCCGTGAGCTGGTAGAACTTCGCACGCCGATTGTTTTCCGACTCTCCCCACTCGCTTGAAATCGCACCCTGGCTCTCAAGCCGGTACAGCGCCGGGTACAGTGATCCCTGCTGAATCTCCAGCTGCTCGCCAGAGATCTGTTGAATGCGCAACAGCACCCCGTAACCATGTAACGGCCCCAGCGAGACCGCCTTCAGGATCAACATGTCGAGTGTGCCCTGCAGCAGCTCCAGCTGCTTCTTTCCCATCCGATACCCCTCGGCTGCTCTCCTAGATAGACGAGGAGAGAAGCTGAGACAGAATCTACCCTCCCTCTCCTAGACGGTCAAGGAAAGAATGCAGACTGAGAAACAGGTAGATCTAATCCTGGACATCATCGCTCATCGAGACCGTCAGCAAGTAGAAGTCTGCGACCCCAATGGGCACGCGGAGCAGTATCACGCACTGAGCCAGGTTCAGGCCTGGGTCTGGCCTCCTTACATTCTTTCCTTAGCAGTCAAATCTGCTCGAGTGAGATTCGATAGAGTTGCCACCGTTCGCTTTTCATTCGCTATACTCGCGATATGTTTCCAGGACCGGCCGCGGCAAAGTACTCCTTCGTGATTGCCTGCAAAGGCTGCCGTGAGAATATTCCTGCGCCTGCGCTCAAGATGCCCACATCTTGGATCCTCGCCGAGTGCCCTCTTTGCAAGAGACAGGAGCAATACCTACCTTCCGAGATATCTCAAGGTGGCTTGTCTCACCGTTTCGCCCCGAAGAATTATCGATCCTGACATAGCTCGATGACTGGCTGCTATAAAGGTCGTGCGCTGGAATGAGAGATGAAGGAGTGCTCCGTTTCGCAGGCAGCATGGATCTCACAGCACAAAGGTGAAAGATGAAGAAGCGACTTAGCACTGACTATTTCAGGTCGAAGCTTGGAGTTTCACTGCATCTTCATCCCCATCCTGCTATAGCCCACGCATTGGCAGTAGCGGAAGGCGACCATGTCTTTCTCAATCTGCGGGATGACTTTCTAGGATCAGCACGATCACTCCGCATGCTGCGGCACGAACTGTGTCACGTTCTCCAGCAACGCCAGGGCCGGGTGACATGCATAGGACTTGAGTCTTTTCCGGTGAACTGTGATCCGGCGCTTGAGCTCGAGGCAGAGATAGCCGCAGAAGCTGAGGTTTCGGACAAGCTTTTTCTCGAGCTCATGGCAACTCGAGGAACTCAGCCTGGGGTTTGGGTACTGCAATGCCTTACCCGTATAGCGGACAAGAAAATCGCCGATCCGCAGGACCTTTCTGTAAAGGCGCGGGACATCCTCAGCCTTATCCCATCGGGCGATTTGTGGACTCGCCGGATAGGCGCTGCCCGTCAAAGCTATGCGTTCGGTACGGAGGCCGAGTTTCTTCTAGCAGTTCAGCAGAGATTGCACAGCTCGCAAGTCCTCGTATTGCCCAGGCTCGAGCTCACTGTCAGCCCTCGTGCCTTATGTGACATGCATCTGGATGAAGTGAAGCAGATTCTAGAGATCGAGAAACAGCGAGGCGACCAAGAGCTTGAACGGAAGTCCGAGCAAGCCTAATCCGAGAAAAGCTGCGGTCCGAACCAGAACTGATTCTTGGTGACGCCTTTCTCAAGCGCTGTGGGGTCATCCAACATCCCGTGCTTGCTGGGCGCAACCTGGACGATCGCATCGCCATTTTCGAGCTCCAAAATAGCGCGGCAACCGAAATCGACCTCAACATAAAGCTACAACGAGAGGCAGCCGCTTTTGCTGCAAGCCAAGCACAAGCACCGATGGAGTTCGTCGACTATTACAAGGTTTTCATGGCGCAGATAAAAGGCTCAAAGCCGGCACCCAAGGATACGACGATACGTCTGCGTGCCGTGCAAGCTCTGTCCTCTGGGCTCATGCCGTTTCTGCTTGAATACCTCGAGTGTCCCCAGTTTAGTTCGCCGCCAAGACCGACGGAATTACCGCAGCTTTTGAGTTCATGGACATCACGGGGATACCGTCTTGGGTTTCCGAGAATCTCAGCTGCTCTTGCCACAGCTGCGGCGACTGCAACGCCCATTCAAGCCCCTTGGATTTCACCAGAACTTCAAGCCAACGGGCCACACTGAAGAACAACATTTTGCCCAAACTAAGATTTCATGGTCTTAACGTTAAGAGCGAGGAATCAGAATATTGAGCGACAGGGTTAGGGTTCAGTCAGTCCAACAGTTCCTCGAGCAAGTTTGGAAAGTGCCATCACAGGCCAATACCGCAGTCACGCTATTTCGTGGGCAGATGCATGGTCATCCTCTTCTGCCTAAGTTGTTCCGTGGAAACACTCCTGAAATAGTGCTAAAGAACGAAGTGCCTATGCTTGATTACCTCAAATCTCAAGCTCGATACCTGCATCCCTCAACACCTGATAACGATTGGAACTGGATTAGTTTAGGACAGCACTACGGCATGTCTACAAGAATGTCTGACTGGAGCGAAAACCCGCTTGTCGCTCTATTTTTTGCCGTAGAAGAGGATCGGCAAAAGAACAATCAGCCACTGGTTTTTCATTATCCGGTCCACGAAAATTCTATGCTCAAGAACGAGGATTTCCAAAAGATATCGCCGTTCGGAATTCCGCATACTCGGGTTATTAAAGTGGGCCACCACAGCCATCGTTCTGAAGCTCAGGCCGCATGGCAGGTGGTTCACGCCATTCACAATCTCGATAAGGGATCGCCGAAATTCTATGCCTTAGAAAATATGGATCCCCACAACGTTCGAATCACCAAAATTTTTATTGATCCTGAACGCGTAGCTTTCATCCGTGAAGAGCTTTCTCGCTGGGGTATCAGGCATTCCACAATTTATGGTGATTTCGGCTGGGTGTGTCGATCAATAGCGCCTACATTCGGACTCTCTTAGAGACTATTCGAGCAGCAACTGCAGCCATATTGCCAGCCCACCTAGACAAAAGAAGAAGACGAAATTGAAGAGAAAGAAATTCAGGGTTCCTTGATTGGATTCGGCTGCACTATGCATTCTGAAAAATTCAAATTACAAGGCGCTTAAGACCGGCGCCTTTTGTCACGAGAAATTAAGCTACTCAGCCGAGCACGTTCCTCCAGGTTGACTACAGATCCATCGATAACCGATCTCACGACAAAGCGAAGCTCCCCAGCTTCGTCGTTGGTCTTTCGCTCTTCAAGCAGGGAGCGCGCCGCGGCCCGCGACTGCGGAGATCCGAGCGGAAAGCCCCCGAGATTCTTGCCAGACGCTGTTGCGGGCAAGAGCGTCTGTTGTCCCTGATTTGAGCGCGATTCACTCATATTCACCATCCTCCGTTGTTGCGGTTAGTGCGGCTCCGCGTTTTGTGTATGTCTCGAACCAAACGGGTAGCGTTCCATGCTGCGCGTAGGCCTCGAGTTCCTGGGTACTCATGCGGTCAAAGAGGTCATTCAGGTTGACCTGCTCGCTCCGATCGACCCACTGACCGGCAGCATTGATCTTGGTATAGGCCTGGATCGCCGCAACAACGGCGCTGGCCGTTACGTCGACCTCGCCGGCCTTCTCGATGATTCGCTCGAGCGCCGCCCGCACGTTCCTCTGGCGCTTCGAGAAGAGGTCAAAGGCATGGGCATGCCGGTAGACACTCGAGCGATCGGCGAGGCTGAATTCTTCGGCAATTGCCTTAGGACTTTTCCACGCGATAAAGGCGTCTTCAATCTCTGGACACTGGCTGTGAGCACAGATGCCACAAGCACGCTGATGCCGTCCAAGGTTCACTGCTTTGGATGTCGATCTCGTCATACGCTACTGTTGTCCAGTTCTCCGGCTATAAAGCTTGTCCCTGTCTCTATCCACGACCTGAAGCGCCGCGCCCGATAAGCCGCGCAGCAGGCCTCTAGGAGCATTTGCGGTCCGGGCCATGGCCATGCCAACTGTTGGAGACCCGAGCACCTCTGGAGCAACCAGCCCAATCGTCGCTCCTTTGACTGCACCGGGAATTCCGCCGTCATGGTTGTAGCCGTAAACACCACCTAAAGCTGCGCCAGTCAATGCACCGGTATGAGCTTTGAACCTACCTGCGATTCTTTGCGCGATCGGTGCATTCAGGTCCGTACTTTCAGCACGCTTGGCAACCGGGATGAGGCCGCCGATTCTGCGATCGAGATCCGCAGTCCCTGGGGCCACATTGTGAAACTCGTCCGTAAGTGCGCCGTAGGCTCTTCTGGCCGTGCCGGTCACGCCTGGCGATACCTCCGGATTCCAGTTGTGCACAAACTCGCTGCCAAAGCCGCGGCGCAGATCCAGAAGCTGACGAGGAGTGACATTCTCCGGGATGGCTTCGCCGGTATTGAACCGGGTATGCAGAAACCGGTCCATTGGCTGCAGTTGGCCGGCTTCCTTCTCCGCATTCTGAGCTGCTGCTCGACTGATCGACGAACCGATGATTGCGCGCGCCGGTCCAAGTGATCCAATGCGATTCGGTTCGGTCGTCAAGATATCGCCCGTCACACGAGGTGGTGTCGTCATGCGGCCAAACTCATCAAGCACCGGTGCACTCATCCCTTCCCGCGTTCTCAACACGCCTGAAGGAGGTGCGAAGCGTCCAGAGATTTCGGGATGCTCAGAGCCGCTAAGGTAATGAGGGCTCTCGACGTCGGCATTTACGCCCGATGGTGCCATCTGGTATTCGGACGGAAACAGGCGCCCCTCGGTCGATCCTTGCGCCACGCCGTTATTCAGAGGAATATCGCGTTGCGGTGCCTGGAGTAGGCCACGTGTCTGCGGACGAGGACGAATGCTAAGCCTGTCTGCCGCCTGATTAAGCTGAGGATTCAACTGATCGAGCGTTCCCTGTGCACTATTTGCGACCGCGCGCGGAGTAAGGCCCTTTGTCTCATCGAGAATCATGCGCCCGGGCGTCTTTCCATAGGCTCGGTCAGCCTTTCGGATCCCGATCGCTGATTCAGCCAGAGCCGGCGCAATTGCGCGCATGCCTTCGCCGATAGTGCCCCCCACTGCGCCTATGAGAGCGCCCGAGCTGAATCCTCCGCCCTGCGCAGCATTCACTGCACCGGAGGTAAGAGCGTTGTAGCCAATTCGCGCCGCCGGCTTTAGGACGCCGGCCAGACGGGGAGCCATCTCTGCGACCTTACCGGCAGCGGCTTCTTCTCCAAAACCAGGAATCAGAAACTCTCCGGCCTGGGCGATGCCCTGACCAATTTTCTGCGCATTCCCATTTGCTGTACCGGCCGCCCGCATCTGATCGCGCGCCTGCTGCGATGATGCACCGCCGGTCAATGGCGTGGTAAGCCAGTTGCCAATGTGAGGAATTCGGGCCATAGCATCGTCAGCCGCGGAGATCTGCTTAGGAATTTCCTTCGCGAAGCCGATGCCCGCATTCTTCAGACCGTTAGCAGCCCATCGTCCGTATCCCAGCAGGCTGTCAGCTGTGCTGGGCTCAGGCTGGCTTGTTGCGCCCCATACCTTCCATGCGTCATTGGGCGACGCTTGGGCAGGCGTACTGTTGCCCTGCCCCTGAGAGGTTTTGTACTGTGCCGCTGCTGCTTCCCATGGATCCTGTGCCATTACTTCACCGTCCATCCGTCTTGAGCTGCTAACTGCTTCGCCTTCGCTGCGTCACCACCGGCCATGTGAATGTACTGATTGATCACCGAGCTGTTCGGTGTGCGCGCCGGCCCGTCATCCGTTGCCCCCAGATACTGGGACTCATTGCGCGCCTTGGTCACATCCTCTGTATAGCGCTCACGGCCAAGGTCCACCATCTGGTGCATTTGTTCCGGGCTCAAGGTGACACCCTGCAGATATCCATCCTTGTCGAACTTCGCTTTGAGCCCTTGAAGGTAAGGCATCGACTGCTGCGCTTCCTGGATGATGTCGCGGCTGAGGCGGGCGCCCTTTTGTAGGCCCATCGTCATGCCGAGATGATTCGCAAGCAGCGACAGCATGGCCTGCTGATTGTGGTCATTGACCGCATCCTCGTAGTTCTTGGCCATGACATTCAAGCGTTCAGCTGAATCGAGCACCGGCTGATATGCCTTGAAAACGGCCTGACGCGCGGAGAGATCCTGCTTCCCCTGGTCACGCTGATTGGCGTAGAAGTTTGTGACCTGCTGCCCGAGCGTCTTTCTGTCGCGATACGCTTTGACGAAGGCACGATCCTCAGGAGACAGCTGTTGCCCCTCGATGGACTTCGCCACCAGGGCCTCGTACTTCTGATCATCCTGTGCCGCGGATTCTCCCGGCTGCTTCAGCGGTTGAACCTGCCCGATTCCCGGCGCCGCGCGGTACATGCCAGTCTGTTTGTTGTACTCGAGCGGTTCACCATTCATGCTTAGCATCCCGGGAACTGCTTCCCACTGGCCGGCGAGTTTGGCGCGCAACTCCGGGGTGAGCTGATCCTCGGACAGCGGAGATACCCTTCCGGAAGCATCCAGGCCGAGTCCATGCTCAGCCAGGTCTGCGGCGAGTTGCTGTTGCTGCAACTGCATATTTCCTGGAACAGCTGCGATTCGAGTATTTGCTTCTGCCGTAAGAGCCCGCTGCTGCTGTGCCTCCGCTTGTTTCTCATCGTTCGCCACGTCCTGCGAAATCTGAGCACTACCGCGATTCAGGTCAAGGGCATGCTTCACCGTCGTCCCCGGAACCACCCGGCCTGCACCAGGAAATGCGCCCGACAAAACCACGTCGGCAGCGGTGGCAGGAATTTGCCCGAGAGCACCAAGCACGCGACCCATGATTGGGTGATCCTGGCCAAACTTCGAACCCGTGATTCCGCCGTAGACACTTTCGAGCGCAGGCTTCTTGTCGAGTTGCTGGGAGTAATATTCTGAGTCCCCCTGCAAGGTGCCGCGCGGTGCTTTGATCGATGGCATGTTTGCCGCAGGCATTCCGATGCTTGCCACTGAGGCATCCGGAATCCTCATTGTTGCTGGAGCATCTTCCAATCCCTGAAGATAAGTGGCGTTCCGTGCACTAGGAATGCTGTCGGGAATCTTCAACGCCTGAGGCGGCGCAGACTGGCTGCCTGGGGTCATTCTGAGCGAACCCTGAGGAGTCGGCGCAGCACTTTTCGGAGCCAGCCCGATTGCTGGAGCAGCGGGTGGTGCACCTGCAGCAGG
The DNA here is from genome assembly GCF_047605705.1 of Silvibacterium sp. NCBI lineage: Bacteria > Pseudomonadati > Acidobacteriota > Terriglobia > Terriglobales > Acidobacteriaceae > Silvibacterium > Silvibacterium sp. The sequence continues at coordinate 90,468 of NZ_JASGFD010000012.1, forward strand.
CATTCCCAACGGAGCTGCAGGTGCACCCTGGGCAGCAGCCTGGCTTGTGCCCGTTTGATGAGCGTTTGCGAGCGCAGCTTTTGCGCCCGGGCTGAGACTATTCAGTTCAGAGAGAATTGGATTGGTCGCCATTTACCACTTCACATTCGGGTTCGATAACGCCTGGCCTGCGCCACTCGCCATTGATCCAAGCATGCTGTACATCGGGTTGTATTCCGTCACGCCAAGGGCTTGATTGCTGAGCCCCAGCGCGCTATCGGCTGCGCCTTCATCCTCCCGTTCCGAAACAGAATCCTTACGTTCTCAACCAACGAAAAAACGCCTTGACAACCTGGTACGGTGACAACTTCCAGCCAACAACAGACCTCACCGCGCGCTCCAGAATCCAAGGAGCCCAGCCGCGATCCACGCTTCTTTCCCATCTTTTTGTCCGGCTTCGGATCGAGCTTTTCCAGGATCCACAGGTGTGTATCGATCTGCAGTTTTACCCGCTGTCGTGCAGCACCTCGTAAGCTCTCATCCTTTAGTTGCTGACGGAGATCTGCCACCTCTCTGGTCAGCCTGGCAATTCGCGCCTGATCGTTTTCATGCTGCGGTACCATCACGCTCTCCATGGAAGAGCCTCCTGCTCTGCGGACCTTTCAGCTTCGCGCTGCTCACGGAACATCAGCGTCCGGCGGTCAAACAAGAGCGGAAAAATGCCAGTCTCGCCGCTGCGTTGCTTCGCAATGATGAGTTCCGCATTTGACGACAGGCGCCCCTCATCCGCATCCCAGGGCCGATGCAAGAGCGCAATAACGTGCGCGTCGTTCTCGAGCTGTGAGCTTTCGCGCAGGTCGCTGATCGTCGGCCTACGATTGACATTCGAGCGATCCGCACGAGCTAGCTGAGAGAGCACCATCAACGCAACCTGTTCATCCTTCGCGAGGCGCGTAAGCCCACGCGATACTGAAGCCACGCGCAAACGCTCATCACGGCCTTCAGCACTCACGATCTGCGCATAGTCCACACAGACGAGCTTCACACCATCGCGGCGGACTGCCAGCCTCGCTGTAGCAACCAGCTTCTCTATGCGAATGCCTGATGCGTCGACAACATGGAGCGGCCAATCTGCGATCTTCTCCGCGGCGTACTGAATAGCATCCATGTCCGACTGGGAAGCCCACTTGGGATCACGCACCCGAGGAAATGGCACACCGGAGATCGCTGAAATCATGCGCCGCAGGATCTGCTCGCGCGTCATCTCAAGCGAGAAGAGCAGCACAGGCACTCCCTGGCGGCAGTTCTCGATCGCGGCCTGGATCATTACTGCCGACTTGCCGCCGCCCGACTGCGAGCCTATCTGCGTGATCTCTCCAGCGTGGAGACCGCGCGTAACCAAATCGAAGCTCGGGATACCTGTGGGCAATCCCAGCAAGTCACTGGTTCGAGTCCGCTCCTGATGCAGACGATTCAGTAGCGGCACTACCGCGCCGGCGATGATGGTCTGCTGCTTTGCCATCGCACCCGCGCGCAATTCCATCAACAGCCTCTCGGCCGTACCGCTCAGCTCCTCAGGATCAGCTCCAGGATCTTCGGCACCAGTGACCAGAGCACTGCCGGCCAGGTAGAGCTTCCGCAGCAGCGACTTGTCGAGCACGATGCGGCAGTACGATGCGATGTTCAGGCGTCGAGGCAGGCCCTCGGTCAGCGAGGCCAGGTATGAGGCACCGCCCACAACAGAGAGTTCGCTCTTCGCGTTGAGCGCTTCCGTAAGCGTGACCAGGTCAATCGGCTGCCCAAGGCTCGTGAGCCCGGACATGCAGGCAAAGATGCGCCTGTGCGAGTCCAACGCGAAGTCATCTGCGGTCAGCTGCTCGGCCGCAACGTCATATGCCTCGCTTTCAAGCATGATGCCGCCTAGGATTGCCTTCTCGGAATCTTCGCAGTAAATCATGCCGGCCTCCGATCGGCCGCGTACTCGGGGCCGCTGTAGAGCGAGGCGGGATCCCGGTAGCGGAAGCTGGCAGGCTGCTCCGATGGCTGCGACTGAGTGAGTTCCTCGTCGTCGTAGCGTTCCTGGTTGAACCAGGTGGCGGGCAGGGGAATGAATTTCGGGTCCGTCGCTTTCTTCTGCTCAAGCTTCGCGAAGAGCTCGACCCGTGACTTCAGCCAGACAAGCGCATCTGCCACTGAACTGCCGTTCCGTTTGGCGACCCGGACCACGGCTTTCTGAATTGCTTTGAGCGCAGCGCCTTTCGCTTTGCGAAGCGGATAGGTTTTGTAGACCTCGAAAAGTTCACTATCCGCGAGGATATATACCGAAGTAGAAGAAGAAGAAGAAGGGGACCCCCCAAAGGACCCCTCGAAGGATATCCTTCCACCCATCCTTTGGACGTCCTCGGAGTCTGACTTTTTCTTAGGCACATTGGGGTTCTTAGAGCTCTGAAACCCGCCACTGGCGCGGCTTTGACGCACTTTCTCGTCTTTCACCATGCGCCGGCTGAAGATGAATCCTTCCGGAGTGCGGCTGAACACGCCGAATGACTCAAGTTCAGCGAGAGAAGTGCATACATCAGATTCGCTTGCACCAACCATTCGGGCAAGGACACTCGGAAGGATAGGAGTAAGGATATCCTTCGCACCATCCTCCACGCCGTCCTTGCGAGCGACGAAGACGAGGTGTCCATAGGGTTCTTCGACCTGGCTCATGATGGCAATCATGTCCATCCAAAGACCGCGGGCAGCGAGCGAACAGGCACGCAGCCCTGGGTCCTTGAGCCAGTCGCCGCCATAGAACTGAAAAGCAGGACGCTTCAAGCTGCGGACCTCGCCTCGTTCGCTTGGCAAAGCGCGCAAGATCCCTCATGAGCGTGCCGCCGCTTCTGCTGCTCCAGCGCTTGAGCGGCCAACTGGATGGCCCTGCGCTGATCAGGAGCAAGATTCACTGCCGCCCTGAGTTCCTGCTCGGCCTTCATCATCTGTTCCTGTCGACTGCATATACGCGTGCTATGATTTCGCTTGTTCAAGAGCTCCACCCTTCCTAAGCCCGGTCTACGCCGGGCTTTTGTTTTGCCATCCCTTGATCCCTACGCCACTTCTAGGGCTGGAATCGTTCTGGACTCCAGATAGTGCTCTGCGGCCGCCAGAGACACCTTTCTCAGCCGGCCGACCTTTACCGACTCCACGTCCCGGGCGTAAATACGCTTCCACCAGAACCTCTCGCTCGTTCCGTAAATGGCAGCCAGTTCTCTCGTATTCAGTAAGCGCTTTTGCCCTAACGCTGGATTGCTCATGTCATCTCCTGAGTGCCGATCTCGGCATAGATTGACCTGATTTTGCTTGCCAGTGTCTGACATGTCACGTATTTTGTAATCTACACATGAGCGCACATAAACGTCAGTTACGAAATAAGCGTCTTCAGGATGATCTAAAGGATTGGTATGAGTTCCATCTGCTGAATGGATTGAATGGCCAAGCGGCGGATTGGTGGAAGCCGATGAATGAGAGTTCGGTTTTGCCACGCGACCGCAAGAGTGTTTCTCGGATTGAAATTTTTCTGAAGAGCCTTCACGCGACAGTCAACGAGGAGGATTCAGGCCTTGGCTTATCACCGGCGGCCTTAGGGGTAGAAATCCCCAATTTTGTCGAGTATGCCAACGCTGATCTCAAGAGATACGTGCAATTCCCTGCTATTGTTCGGGATCCGGCGTCGTCCGAATGGACCGTGGAAATGCAATATAAAGGCGGCGATAAATGGGAAAACGGAGCGATCGCCGCATTACTGCAGCTTCTCCGTGATAAGGAACTCTGGAGGATCAGGCAGTGTAGTTCATGCGGGAAATGGATATACGTATCAAAGGCAAATCAAAAATTTTGCAGCGGGACAGCGTGCAGGCAGAAAAATCACAGCCAAAGCGAATCTTTCAAGGAGAAGCGAGCAGATTACATGAAGAAATACCGCGCTTCTGGCCATGAAACACGTGCTAAGAGCAGAAACTAGATACTGCCAGAAGTGATCTAGAAGGAATAAGGAATGGCCATCTATAAGCGCGGTGACATCTGGTGGTACGAGTTCGTATTCCAGGGTCAACGAATTCGCGAGAGCACGAACACATCCAACAAAGAGATAGCTGGACGAGCGGAACGTGAGCGGCGCCGCGCTCTCGAACTCGGTGCCTCAGGTCTAACAGAGAAGAAACAGCCTCAGCTTTTCTCCGTGGCAGCAAAGCGCTGGCTTGAGACAAACAGCGCACACTGGAGTGCCAGCAACACCCGGATCGAAAAGTACAACGTCGAACACCTGCTTCCTCACTTTGGCAAACTCCTGCTCACCGACGTCTCGGCCGACTCGATCAGCCGCTACCAGGCAAAGCGGAAGAAGGACGAGGCGAGCAATCGCACAATTAACATGGAAGTGGGGACGCTTCGCGCCATCATGCGCAAGCATCGCTTGTGGGCGAATATCCAGCCCGACGTACGAATGTTGAAGGCTCGGCAGGATATCGGCCGGGCTCTGAGCGAAGATGAGCAGCATCGTCTCTTGACGGCTTGCAAGAAGAGCCGCTCTCGCTCTCTCTACCCCGCGGTGCTATTGAGCCTTCACACTGGCCTTCGCAATGGCGAGCTGAGGCTCCTGCGCTGGCGCCAGATCGATTTGATCGAGCGCACCCTCGAAGTCGGCAAGAGTAAGACGGTTGGCGGCGAAGGAAGGCTGGTGCCACTCAGCCAGGCGGCGACATTGTGCCTGCAGGAGTGGCGAAGCCAGTTTCCAGATGTAGAGCCAGCGCACTATGTGTTCCCATCGGAACGCTACGGCCTGGACAGTTTCGAAGACGGCCAGTGCTTACCCTACGAGATCCAACCCGATAAGCCGATCGGCTCATGGAAGGTCGCCTGGACCGCCGCGCGGACTACGGCTAAGGTCTCCTGCCGCTGGCATGACATGCGTCATACGTTTGTCAGCGCGATGGCCGAGGGACAGGCGTCAGACGCGACCATCATGGCACTAGCCGGCCATTTGAGCCGGAAGATGATGGAAAAGTACAGCCACACCCGGAATGAGGCTAAGAGGGCCGCGATCGCGATTCTCGATCAAGGGAAAGAAAAAAATCCGGCAGGGTCCCCACAAAATCCCCCACAATAAACGAAAACGCCTTCCTTGCGGAGGCGTCAATTTTGCAACTAAGTCTTTTATTTTGAATATGGTGGACGCGGAAGGAATCGAACCTTCAACCTGTCGATTAAGAGTCGAATGCTCTGCCAGTTGAGCTACGCGTCCATATTGCCAGAAAAGCTCGCCGAAGCGGCGAAGACTTTCACTCAGCGGGAGTCATTCGCATGACTCAACCACCTTGATTAATATAGCACAAACTTCAGATTGCGCTAGTTGTGTGGTGGAAAAGCGGGCACCCAAAAGATTTTAAAAATTGAAGGCCAGCCCCGCCTCGATCGCGCGCGACGCCTGCGCAAAATAGAGCAAGCTGCCGTCGCTGGTGAGCACAGGGCGATATCCCTGGGCCAGCAGGTTGCGCACGTCGATCATCGCCTCCATGCCGTTCGGCAGGATGCAGCGATAGTGGAACGGCTGGCGAACGTAGAAGCTGAGGTACGGATCGGCGAGGCTGCGGTTGTACGTGTCCACAGGCGTCAGCGAGCCCTTCGTCTGCCAGCGATAGGAAGCCTGCAGCTGCGTCTTCGAATTGGCGAGCTTCCCGCCGAAGGAGGCGGAGAGCATCTCCGCGCGCTCGGGATGGATCGAAGCGAGATTCTGCTGCAGTGTCTCCGGCTGTGTCGTGGCTGCGTCCATCGTCATGGCGTTGCCCATCGCCGCGGCGACGGTGAGCCACATATCCTGCGGCAGCACATCGTGCAGCTCGGCAAGGACGCCATTAGTCGAATAGCCGGCCCCGGCTACCCGCAGCGTATCGGTCGAGGCGTCATAGAGCAGGTCGCCCGCCTTCCAGTCGGCCGCGTTCACACTGCCGCCGCCCTCGATCATCGGGTGCTCGTCGCGGTCGTGGTAGACAGCCATCGTCCAGCGGACATTGCCGTCGGTATGGCTCAGAGCCAGTTCCTGGTGCAGTCCGTGCTCGAGCAGCAGGCGGCCATCGGCCTCACCGACTGCGGGCACCAGCGTGCTCTCGCGATCCAGTTCGCCGCTGCCTTCGAGGCCCGGCGTTGTCGTGACGCGATAGGTCAGCGCCGTATCCCCGGCCTGCACCTTCACCGCGCCGAAGGGATGGCTCGCGAGCAGGGTTTCGCCAAGGTGTACCGCTTCAAACTCGCTGCCGCCCTCGAGGTGAATCATCGGGGTAAGATCCAGCGCCTCGGCCGAGCGGAAGACCATCGCCTCAAAACCCTGGCTATCCGGACCACCGGCAATCTCCGGCCGGTCGACGAACGCGGCTACCGTCTTGATCGTGCTATTCGGGGAGACCTGCTGCTCGTAGCCGACCACGGTGTTCAGCGCCGGATCTCCGGCCTGGCTTAGATCCGCGCGCACCAGCAGCTGCTTCCGGTCATCGTTGGTCCGGCGCACTTCAAAGTCATTGTGCACGCCGCCATCGCCGAATCCGCTCTCGCCGCCGCGCACGGTCACGCGCGCCTTGAGCGCCTGGCTCTGGCCGTCGGCCTCTTGCATCACCACCAGCGGGCCATCCCCGAGCATGCGCAGAAGGGGGCGGTTGGCGGAGAGGCGGAGGGTCCAGGTCCAGTCATCCTGCGGCTCATCCACCTGGCGCGGCTGCGCAGGAAGCCAGCGGAAGGCTTCATAGATGGTCGTGAGCGTGAGGTTGACCACCAGCTTCGAGCTGGGCGCCACATGCAGGTTTTCGCGGAGGGTCGGAAGGAAAAGCGAAGCGGTTGCCTTTACGCCGTAGACACCGGGCACAACACGGGGCAGGGTGTAATGCCCATGATCGTCGGTAAATGTCTGAGAAATAACGCTGAGGTCCGGGCGAACAAGCTCGATGAGAGTGCCGATCTGCGGCGAACCGCCTGCATCGCGCACCACACCTGAGACCGTGCCATCGCTCAGTCCCCAGGCAGGAAGCTGCAGGGCCGCGCAGAGCAGCACGAAGATCGGGGCGTAGATGGAAAGCCTTCTCGTCACAGGTTCAACTTGTTCGATTGCTCCTGGCCGCCAGCTCCGAAACATTGCAAACAGGCAGGGCGGCTCTATGGCCGCCTCTGCAGACTTCTATCGGGCTAATCCACCGTGAAGGGCACCGATTGGGCGATCTCCTGGCGGGAGACGCTATCGTTAACCAGCACCTTCACCATGTACTTCCCAGGCTGGAGGCTTGTGAGGGGGAGACTCTTCTCGACGGTAAGCTGATCGGAATTGGCGCTCAACTTCCTGGAATCCTCCTGCGTATCCAGCAGCGCCTTATTGGACGCAACGTCGATGATTTGGTAAGTAATCGTCGCGCTATTTTGTTTGCTCTTTTCGTCGATGCCCAGGTTGTACACCTGCATCCAGAAGTTCAGCTTCTGGTCGCGGTGGAAGATCACCGGGTCCATCGGGCCAGCGGCCACGCGCGGACGAATAAATGTGTTGCTGATAATGAAGTTACCGGTGCCGATTTCCTTCGACGGCACGCGCTCCATCTTGTCAGCCAGAATCAGCGAGGAAGCCGAGAGCTTGTCGTCGTCGAACTTCGGCACGGTGATGCCCTGCGCCCAGGTTCCCACGTGATCCGGATTGTTGACGTCTTTGATCACGATATCGACGCGGTAGCGGCCCGGACGAAGCGGAACGGCCTTCCAGTACAGATTCGAGGTCTCGAGGGTCTTCGCCAGAAGTTCCTGGGGCTGCGTGACCTCGACCGGCTCCTCGAAGGTGTAGACGACGTGGTCGGTGATCGTCGAAACGCGGCCGAAGATGTTCACAACACCCTTCGAAACGCCCTCCTTGGTCTGGAAGGTGATGTCGCGATTCTTGATCTGCAGCGTGATCGGCACCAGCACCGTGTCATCGGTCACGCGCACATAGTCGGTGCGGACCTCAAACGGGAAGATGGGACCGGTCAGCAGCTTGTGATCGGTGATGAAGGCTTCAAGATCCTTGAACTTGACCGGCGGCGGAGCCTGCAGCTTCGCATACTGCTCGAGGCGGTCGAATTCCTTGCTCTGCTGCTGGGAGCTCATCGGACCGGTGCCCAGATTCTCGAGACCGCCCTTGAAGCGATCCGCCTGCTTGGCCATGCCCATCTGCTCATAGAGCGTCGCGCCGGCGCCAGGGACGTGCAACAGAGCGTCCTTCTCCGAACGGTCGATGGTCATGTGATAGTCGCCGCACATGCAGGTGTCGACGAACTCGATATCGATGTTTTCACCGATGCCTTCGAGGTAGCGGTAATGCCACACTTCAAAGGGATAGGTCGAGGTCTGGCCGCCGCCTTCTTCGATCGGACGATCGTACATACCACCCGAAGGATGCGAGTCGGTCGAGTCCGGGGGACCGAAGGCGATGTACATGTGGCCGCGATCGGTCTTCCAGCCGGGCTTGCCGGCGGCATAATGCTCGTTCGCGTAGGCGATACGGCGATAGTGCTCTTCGCGGAACTCGTTCTCGGGCGAATCCGGGTTCGGATTGCGGCGCTGCCAGAAGGCTTCGATGAAGGAGTCGCGTTCCTCGTCGTTGCTGAGGCTCTTAAAGGCCTTCAGCTCCTGGTCGGTAATGATCCAGTGGACGTCTTCGTCGACCCACTTCTTGTAAATACCGTGAAGCTCCTGCTTCAGTTCCTTCTGCTGCTTGAACTTTTCCTTGTCGGAAAGCTGGCGCTTGAGCGGATCCTGCTGATCCTGAGTCTGGCTCTGGCTGTCAGTGGACGCCTGGGAGTCGGCCTGCTGGGCGCGAACGGAAGGAAGAAACAGGAACGCACCAATGGCGATCGCAAAAATGGCTGAAGCACGACCCTTTGACATACGCCGTCTGACTGCTCCTCTACAGCTATCCGATTTTACGGGCTTGAAACTAGAGATTCAAGCACGCGAGCCCCTTCCGTCAACTTGCCGGGCAACCCCGGCCCCCTGTGGAAATCCGTTCTGTCCGGTAGCTGAGCCGACAACGCAGATCTCAATGGATCTCCGGGGCGGCACTGCTATCATGGCTGACGCGGAAAGGGAGCTACTCCTGTCGAAGTAGCTTGAGGTTTAAGACTGGAAGCGCGGTAAAAGGACAGCGACTCTCTTGTGGATTTTTCCATTCCTTCCATCGCCGATTCACGGAACTCCGGCAGGCTCCATTGCGTATGCTTGCCGAGAGGCGGCGCGCGAGCGTCAGATTACGGGATAAAAGCTTGAAAAAGATCATTCTTAGCATTCTTGCGGTCGTCGTTGTGGCGGGTATTGTGGCTCTGACGATCGTCCGGGCTCAGTCCGGGTATACAAAGGTGTACACCGGCAAAGTAGTGCGCCAGGACCTGGTGGCTACTGTAAGCGGCACCGGCCAGATCAAGCCGAAAACCTATGTGAACCTGGGCGCGACCTCTTTCGGGCGCATCACGCATCTCTATGTAAAGGAAGGCGATAAGGTCCACAGGGGCGAGATGGTTGCCTCCATCGAGAGCGTGCAGCAGGAAGCGAACGTAGGCGGACAGAAGGCGGCCATCGCCGCTGCGCAGACCGACATCGAGTCTTATGTGGCCGCCGAGAAGACGCAGCAGGCCAATATCGACCACGCCCAGGCCGATCTCGAGCAGAAAAAGCTGGACTACGAGCGCGCCCAGGCGCTCTACAAGGACGGCATCATGGCGAAACAGGATTTCGACGCCAAGAAAGCCGCCTTCGACCTCGACGTGGCCACGCTGGCCCAGGCGCAGGCCTCTCTGGCGCAGGCCAAGGCGCAGACCGACTCCGCCCGCGGCCACCTGACCACGCAGGAAGCGACCCTGCGCGCGAACGTCGACCTCCTCGGCAAGACGGTCGCCTCGGCTCCTTTTGACGGTATTGTGACCAACCTGCCGGTGCGCGAGGGCGAGACGGTGGTCGAAGGCATTCAGAATGCCGAAGGCTCGACGCTGATGACCCTCGCCGACATGTCCGTCATCACCGCCGAGGTCAAGGTGGATGAGACCGACATCGTCAACGTCGCGATTGGCCAGGAGGCCGATGTGACCGTGGACGCGCTGCCGGGCAAGGTCTTCAAAGGGCACGTCACGCTGGTAGGCGACCAGGCGCTGCTGCGTTCGACTGGCCAGGCGACCAGCACCTCGACCAGCGGCCAGGAAGAGGCTAAGGACTTCAAGGTGGTCGTAACGCTCGACCAGCCCTCGGACGATCTCCGCCCAGGCCTTTCGACGACAGCCAAGATCGTAACCGCGCACAAGAAGGACGTGCTGAGCATTCCTATCCAGGCGCTGACCATGCGCGCTCCCGATGCGGGCAAGGCCGGAGCAGGCACCGTGCAGGCTGCCTCCGGCGACGGCGCCCAGAAGCAGCAGCAGGGCGTGTTTGTCGTGCGCAATGAGGCCGGCAAGCTCCGCGCGCACTTCGTGCCCGTTTCTACCGGCGTCACCGGCACCACCGATATCGAGGTGCTGAACGGTCTGCAGTCCGGCGATGAGATCGTTACCGGCAGCTTCCGCGTGCTGCGCGACCTTAAGGACGATGCGCTGGTGAAGCGCGACACCACCCCGCAGACCACCACCACATCCAGCAGTGACGGATCGGGTTCGTGATCCTCTGCCGCACACCGAGCGAGTAGTCTTAAGCTTAAGGATGAGGGACAGAGGATGACGACCGGAACGACCAACGAAGCAGACCAGAGAGCCACAGCAGGCGTGGAGCCGGGCGATGTCATCGTTGTCGACGATATCTGGAAGACCTATGACATGGGCTCCGAGCAGCAGGTGCATGCCCTGCAGGGCGTCACGCTGCGCATCAAGCACAACGAATACGTCGCCATCATGGGACCATCGGGCTCCGGCAAATCAACGCTGATGAATCTCATCGGCTGCCTCGACTCGCCGAGCAAAGGACAGTACTGGCTCAACGGCCACCTGGTCAGCGAGCTCAACGATGACGAACTCGCCCGCATCCGCAACAAGGAGATCGGCTTCGTCTTTCAGACCTTCAACCTGCTGGCGCGCGCCACGGCTCTGCAGAATGTGGAACTGCCACTGATCTATAACGGGACATCGGCATCCGAGCGTATCGAGCGTGCGGAAAATGCGCTCAAGGCCGTGAACCTCGGCACCCGCATGCACCACAAGCCGAACGAGCTCTCCGGCGGTCAGCGTCAGCGCGTAGCCATTGCGCGCGCGCTCATCAATAGGCCATCGATCATCCTTGCCGACGAGCCCACCGGCAACCTCGACTCGAAGACAGGCGACGAGATCATGGCGCTTTTCGATGAGCTGCACTCCCGCGGAAACACCATCGTCCTCGTCACCCACGAGCCCGATATCGCGGAGTATGCACATCGCGTCGTTCACATCCGCGACGGCCGGATCTTCTCCGATCAGCCATCATCGCGCATGAAGCGCCCCGAGCAGGAATAAGACCTTCCCTGATCCCACCCCTCTGAAGTGATCCTCACCCGTGGCCGATATGGCCCGTGAGGATCACACGCCTTGGAGTTCCTAAAACACTTCGAAGAGGAACACGCGGAAGAGCTTGCGACGGACGCGGCCATGACCGCGTTCTCCGAGCATCCCGAGTGGACGCTGGGCTTCCTGAGCGGACGCAGCGCCATCATGCAACGGCTCTTTTCGCAGATGCGCTCCACCGCCACGCATCTGCGTATTGCCACGCTCGAAGGAGAGAGCGGCACCGGCAAGACCAGCGCGGCACGCACGCTGCACGCCATGGGACCAGCCGCCGGCCATGCCTTTCTGCCTTGCCCAGCCGCACAGTTCTTCGAACAGATTCCCGCGGTCATCCGCGAGGCACGCGACGGCACGCTGCTGCTCACCCACATCGAGGATCTGACCTCACCGCAGCAGATGCGGCTCATCGAATTTCTGCAATGGCTCGATCACCAGCATGCGCGGCATCTGCCCGAGTCAGCCCCGCGCCAGGTTTTCTTTTCCAGCAGCGTCTCCGTGCGCCGGCTTGTCTCCTCAGCTGCGCTGCGCATCGATCTGGCCAACCGCCTCACCGTCATTCGTTTTCTCATTCCGCCGCTGCGTGAGCGCCGCGAGGATGTAGCCCTGCTGGCCACCGAGCTGGCGCAGCGCTTCGGCACCACGCAGGGGCGCGTCATCCGTGGCCTCCATCCGCAAACGCTCTCGCGCCTGCTCACCTATCGCTGGCCGGACAATGTACGCGAACTGGAAACCGTGATTCACGCCGCGGCGCTTAGCTGCCAGGGGCAGTGGATTCGCCCCATCGACATTCCCCCACTCGGTCCCGATCCCATTCCCGGTGCTGTCCCGGGCTCCGAGTCCGCAACCGTGGCGAACAGCCACCACACGGCGCGTATTGCAGCGATCGATTCCGAGGACGATCCGAATCTTGATCGCGCGATTCACCGCCATGTGCACCGCGTGCTGGCGCGCGCAGAGGGCAATAAGCTGCGCGCCGCCCGCATGCTCGGCATCAGCCGTTCCACGCTCTACCGCCTGCTCGACGCCGAAGAGGCCGCGCAGCAAGGCAAGAGCCAGAGTCCGAGCCAGACTACGCCGACAAGCCAGGCTTCCTAGACCGCGCAGACAGACTTGTGTTGCGGCTGTATTTTTGGCCCGACGTTGTCATTCCGATCGAAGCGACCGCAGGGAGCGCAGCGGAGGAACCCGTGGTGGGGCTGCTCACGCCAGAACGCCCTCAATGTGCGAGCTGAACCGCAGGTTCCTCCACTGCGCGAGACGATAAGACTGTCCCATTTCGGTCGGAATGACAGCTCAGGGTTTATCTCTCATCCCCCGTCCAAGCGAGAGAACTCCAGCGCGACCAAAGGGAGTGAGGCCGAAGGCGAAAAGCCAGTCCGGCAGTACACTGCTTCTGAGCCTATGAATCGACTGCTTCCCGCTGCCCTTCTCGCGCTGGCCATTCCCGCATCCGCGCAAAGCTTCCCTAAAACGGTGCAACAGGAAGCTGCGCAACACGCCGCCGAACAAAAGCAGACGGGCACGGCCACAGCCGCGACTCCCACGATCGCGCCCGCATCCAGCGCTCTCGAAGACCGCCGCAAGGCTCTCAATTCCCTCTTCGATCAGATCTGGCAGGATCGCCTCAAGCATGATCCCGAGTTCGCCTCGACCATTGGCGACAAGCGCTATAACGACCAGCTCACCGATTACTCCGTCGATGCCTACAACGACGAGCTGGCGCGCGGCCGCGACTACATCGTGCAGCTCGGCTCCATCGATACCACCGGCATGAGCGACCAGGAGATTCTCAGCCGCGATCTGCTCGTCCGCCAGCTCGTCGATCAGCAGGAAGGCGCAGAGTTCAAGCCCTGGGAAACGCCGGTCGATCAGTTTAACGGCATTCATAGCGAACTGCCGCAGCTGGTTTCGCGCCTCAGCTTCCAGACGACGAAGGACTACGACGACTACACCGCACGGCTCAACAAGATCCCCACCGCCTTCGAGCAGGTAAGCGCCAACATGAGCACCGGCATCGAAGACGGCCGCGTGCCGCCGAAGTATCTCCTTGAAAAGGTGCTGGTGCAGGTAAACGCCATCGCGACGGCCAAGCCGGCCGACACCCCCTTCGCGCGTCCGTTGCAGAAATTCCCCGCGTCCATCCCCGCCGCCGACCAGGAGCGCATCAAGGGCGAGGTGCTCACCGCGATCGAGAAACAGGTGATTCCCGCCTACCAGCAGTTCGCGCGTTTCCTGAAAGCGACCTACATC